>DATEIH010000289.1:0-6878 GCA_035279165.1 Candidatus Nitrosocosmicus sp.
TTTTCATACCCTATAACCATTTTCCAAGTGGAAAACCCATCATCTAGATTTGGTACAATGAAGAAATCAGTATTAAGGGCGTTGAAGTGATCCAAAAATACTCTAGCAAATTCATTTGAATCAACACCGATAATATTTCCATTTTCAACATTGCTGTCAACTAAAAATATATCTAAATCGTCATAATCCTCTCCACCGTCTCTAGAAAATACAAAGATCTCGCCTGGCTCCAGAACCACGTTATTAGGTTGCTGCATGTTGTTATAGTATTCTGTGATATCGTTAGTATCGTCATTTTCTATAATCTCATAATCAAAGTCAATCTTAATCTCTTTTTCATTATTTGACAAAGTTACAGTACAAGGAGTTTGTCCATTAATTCCAAGGAACTCTGAACTAGTACCATCTAAAGTATTACACACCACTACTTCACTTTCATTCGAAAAACTAGAAATATTGCCTATTGATTTGTTTGATGCGAGACTTTGTAATACATTTTCGTCGATTTGTATGTGTCTTTGATTTTCGTTTAAGGGAATAATGGAAGTAAGTTTGCTGTTATTATTTGTCGAGTCTGAATTGTTTAATACCAAATTAGTTAAATTCGAGTTTATTTTAGATGTATCAAGTTGAGACACGTTGGTGTTAATGCTTGCATTATCACTTGTCTTGATTGCATCGGAACTAGCCAGAGCGTAGAAATCGCTTGGGGAGATTGATAACATTAGGAGGATCACAGATAAATTCAATATACCTATTTTAAGCAGAGATAATTTACAATTGACAATCTTTATTATTGACATATTAATGATTTGATATAGTACTACTTATAGTTTTGGCATTGATTTCAAATAACGTATAATAATATGTATTTATTTATTATAGTTTTTCAAATCATTTAGGATTTATTCATACAATCTTGCAAAATTTACTGTTCTATATTTTAGTACTACAGTATAGTATATTATAATAGCATTCTTAAAAGTCTGTATCCGTATTATTATACAAAACTAACCTGGTGGGCTTTATGATTGTTCAATCCTGTGAGACAAATTCTTAAATCATTTGAGTAATAGAATATTCAGCAGTCTAAAACTTCTGTGAACATGAAAAACCTATGAGGACTGACGGAATTTCATATCCTTGAGTATGAGACCTGTAATAATTATTAAGGATTCAACAAACCACGCATGATATTTGTCAAAATTACTTTGTTTATTGGTTTTTTATGTAATTCAAGGATTTTAAAATTTTGTTAGTTTGTATGTTTCTACTAATTATATAATTATCGATTGTCATTATCTATCAGTTGCAATTATTTTTTATCATTAAAATTTTTTTTTATCTTGTAATAATGGTTTAGATCATATATCACCATTTATTTCTTAAATAATGATTAGAATTTTTAAGGTGAAATTTAATTACAAGTATTTAGAAGAACGTTTTAAGATATAGTAATATTGTTCTTTCATTCTAAGGAAGTTCAAGAATAACTCTATTGTAAAAATGATTGAAGTAGTTCACTTGTATAATAACATATGGATAGATAATTTCAGAATAGACTCTCGGATAATTGATACATAAGGATATTTCAAAGCTGATAATAAATAAAATAGTATAATTTGACTGATGAAGTTAAATCTTAAAATTAGATCGCTGATAACAATGTTTCTTTCAATAGCATTGTTCTCTGGATTAGTAGGGACTTCCACCTTTTCATCTGTGCTGGCGACATTATCTTTTATACCAGACATGGAATGTTTCGGAGTATGTGTCGAAAGTGAAGGAGAACAAGGACCACAAGGACCACAAGGACCAGCAGGAACAGATGGTAGAGATGGTAGAGATGGTAGAGACGGAGCTCAGGGACCAGCAGGAGAAACTGGAGCTCAGGGACCAGCAGGGCTAAAAGGTGATACAGGAGCACAAGGACTTCCAGGGCTAAAAGGTGATACAGGACCACCTGGGCAAAAAGGTGATACAGGAGCACAAGGACTTCCAGGGCTAAGAGGTGATATAGGACCACGAGGACCTACAGGGCCACAAGGCCAACCTGGAAACGATTGTCCTAATAGAAGCCCATTGCATACGCAAGAACTCATTCCCGCACCTGTATTTCCCGACAACGGGGCAGGTGTAGTATGCACTCCATAACTCATTTTTTGACTCAGAAGTATCAACATCAGATCAATAAATTTTTATTCTTGATTATAATCAGAAAACAAATTTACCCTTCAAGTTTCGTTTGACTAGTTAAGACTTGGACTGCCTCTAAAGTTATTTGATTCTATGAATCTATTAAATTAGCGCCCTAACAAACTTTCACTTTTATATTATCAAACCTGTTTCCCAAAGTTCTATTATGTTACCGTTTTTGTTTATTTTCATATTCTTCTTTGACCTATTAGATACTGCCATGATAGTAAGACAATATAGAAAGAACAACAAATCGCTAATTGCTATATGAGATTATACTTTTAGACGAACTACTATTAAAAAGAGCCGGTGGGTTTTGTGATAGATATATTACGAGTCCAAATCCGTATTTTATTTTTCTTTTATTTATTTCTAGTGAGATTAACATACAAATCAATGATCTCACTGTGAGCTATCCGTTTATGGTTATCATGATAACCTAACCTCTGATTGATTCGAAATCTGTTCCGAACAGAGAAATCATAAAGTGTTGACAAGATGGAAATGTGAATAGTAAAATAGTTTAATTTTTACCGATTTATCTAAATAATGTAAATAAAAGATCTGTGCCATTTTTCACCTGTAATTCTTTATGTAGGGTAAATCATGATATACAGAAAGATAGATAAGACATGGTCGATCTCAAAATAGAAAACCTCACGAAAAAATACGGAGAGATGACAGTATTGGATAACTTTAGTATTAATATAAAGTCAGGTGAATTAATGGTATTGTTGGGGCCATCAGGATGTGGGAAGACAACCGCTATTAGATGCATAGCAGGATTAACAGATCCCACAAATGGACAAATTTATTTGGGAAATAAAATGGTAAATGAATTATCTCCCAAAGATAGAGATGTTGCAATGGTGTTTCAAAACTATGCACTGTACCCCCATATGTCTATTCATGACAACATCGCGTTTCCACTAAAAATGAGAAAGAAATCTAAATCTCAGATACAAGAAAAGGTCATCAAAATGGCTGAGCTATTAGGGATAAAGGATCTCCTTGAAAGAAAACCAAAGGAATTAAGTGGTGGACAAATGCAAAGAGTTGCACTTGGTAGAGCTTTGGTAAGAGAACCCAAATTATTTCTTATGGATGAACCATTAAGCAATTTGGATGCAAAGCTTCGAACACATATGAGAACCGAGATAAAGAAACTGCAAAAGAAAATTGGAATAACTACTTTGTATATAACTCATGACCAAGTTGAAGCCATGAGTTTGGCAGATAGGATAGCGATTATGAAAAATGGTAATATTCAGCAGATTGGAACTCCTACGGAAGTCTATCATCAACCTACTAACACATTTGTTGGACAATTTATTGGCAATCCTCAGATGAATTTGATCACTGGATCTATCAGAGATAAATCCCTATATTTGTTCTCAAAACCAATTATTATCCAGCCGGCTAATAAAATACTTCTTGAGAAAAAGCTAACTCCAAAATTCTTTGTTGGGATAAGACCAAGAGATGTAATTATACTCAAGGAAACGGATATATCAACTGGAATCAGGCTTGAGGGAATGGTAATCTTTATTGAAATGCTTGGCGATGACACAACAATTGAAGTAAAAATTGGGTCGGATAGTTTACTTGTTACAACAAATAATATTTTAGATTCTTTTAATGTGGGCGATAAAATAGAGATAGGTATAGAATATTCAAAGATACATTTTTTTGACGAGGAAGGAAAAAGAATATAGAGTGATAAATCAAAATGTGGTTTTTCTGCTCTTAATCTAAACCAAATTTTCGAAGTACCGTAGATGAGACATCAAATTTAAGATGGGTTGATAAGATAAAATTTTATAGATTGAGTAATACTTAAAAAAGTTGATGTACTTATAAGGCTAATGAAATTATATGTGCATTCATTTTCTATACTAGTTTTATTCGTCTTTGTAACCTTTTGTTTACAAAACAATTACTCAGAGGTGTATGGGCAGCAGCAGCAAAAGCAAGTTACACTTACAGCGATTGTAGCAGAACCTAAGGAGAGGTGGGATATTTTATTTGAAAAGGCATTGGACAAATTAAAGCAAAACCATCCGGAATTAGACATTAAAATTGACTATCGTGTTTTGCCATATGACGCAACCAGAACACAGATCTTGACATCTATGGCAGGGCAAACTCCTTTAGATTTGATATCAGTTGATCAAATTTGGCTTGGAGAATTTGCAGAGGGTGGTTTTCTCACCGATATAACCAATAAAGTAAATGATTGGGGAAGAGCTAATGACTGGTATCCAACTAATTGGGAAGGAGGAAAATATGAAAATAAAACATATGGTATTTGGTCCTGGACTGATGTTCGAGCGATGTGGTATTGGAAAGATCTTCTCCAAGAAGCAGGGGTTAAACCCGAGAATTTGACTACATGGAATGGTTATATCGAATCAGCAAAGAAGTTAAATGATTTATTAAAAGATCGTGGAATCCAGGGAGTACATCTGGTTGGAGCTGGTCATTCTCCAGATATGTGGTACCCATATTTATGGATGCTAGGTGGTCAAATCCTTGAACAAAGAGAGAATCATCCTGTTAAGGGTTCGTACTGGTATCCAGCATTCAATAGCTCCAATGGGGTAAAGGCATTGGAATTCTTAAAGCAACAAGTAGATGCAGGCATTTCTCCTCAACCTAATCACTTTTGGGGACAGGAATTTGCGGATAAAAAGTTCGCAGTTATGCTAGAAGGATCATGGTTGTTAGGTACATTCCCTAAAAGTGAATGGAACTCACTGGATGAAAGGATTGGAATGCTTCCGTTGTTCCCTACTCCATCTTCAAATGTTAATACCACCACAATGATGGGCGGGTGGATATTGAGCATCCCACAATCATCTCCTAACAAGGATTTGGCATGGGAGTTGCTGACTTTAATGGTGGATCCTGCGAATCTGACCCCCATGTTACTACAGGAAGGCTATCTTCCAACTCAAAAACCAATCGGCGAGGGTAACTATTCGTCCCAACTAAATAATACTATACCCTATTACTCTAAACTGATATCTATGATTCCTGAGGCACATAGCAGGACAAACATTCCAGAATATCCTCAAATAGCTGAGAACTTAAAACAGGCTATCGATGAAGTTTATTACAACATAAAAGCACCTAAACAGGCTCTGGATGATGCCGCCAAAAAGACCGCTGAAATCCTTGGCTGGTAACAAATTCTAAATCCACACATTATTTTTCATACAAATGCGTTCTATAGCACGATATGAGCCATATCTTTATCTCTTACCAGCCATTTCAATTTTATGTGTGTTTTTGTTGTTTCCATTCGTTTGGAATATTTATATCTCCACACATGGAGTTTCGATAACTACAATCTTAAAAGAATGGGAATTTGTATGGCTTGATAATTATATACAAGTTTTAAATGATCCAAATTTTCATACTTCGATTAAAATTTCGATAATATTTGTCGGAGGATCTGTGGCATTTCAGTTTTTGATTGGATTGATTATTTCATCCCTACTAAATCAAAATATCAAAGGAAAACAAATTTTGATCGCTTTAATTGTGATTCCCTGGATTACATCTGGATTGATTGCTGCTTTTTCATTTAAATTTATTTTCGATAACAGTTTTGGAATCATAAACTACATCCTAGAATATTTGGGATTTTCTTCTATAGCATGGCTGTCAGATCCTAACATCGTTGTATGGTCAATTGTTATAGCAAATGTCTGGTATGGAACACCATTTACCATTTTATTCCTTACTGCAGGATTATTATCTATAAATCCGGCTATTTATGAATCTGCCAAGGTGGATGGCGCCTCTAAAATAAAGTCTTATTTCTATCTAACGCTTCCCATGATAAAATCATTTATAATAATTGACATCATATTGATCACAATCTGGTCGATTAATTTTTTTGAAATACCATTAATAATGACTGGAGGTAATCCATTATTCGCGAGTACTCCCGCGTCGCTTTACATGTATAGACAGGCTTTTGAATTTGGACTTTTGTCTAAGGGTTCTGCATCAGGAATAATATTATTATCTATCAACATAGTAGTTGCCATTATTTACATCATTGCGTTGAAACGGAGGCAATAATACGACTTGGGCAAACTTTCATATAATACAATTGAAAAAATTGAAAAATCCTTTATTTATCTTGCGATATTTATATTCATTGGGCTCACGTTATTTCCTTTGATTTGGGTTTTCACTACGTCGCTAAAACCAAATGATGAAACTATGAGTTTTCCCCCAAAACTAATTCCAGAACATGTTACTTTTGACAATTACGCTTTTGTATTTACAGATTCTACAATTGTAAAAAGCCTATACAATAGTCTAATTGTTAGTTTTGGAAGTATGATTCTGAATGTTACTATATGTGCTTTAGCTGGCTACGCCCTGGCTCGATTTGAGTTTAAAGCAAAAAGGATCCTGTTTTCTGCTATACTGGGTTTATTTATGATACCTGTAGTTATAAACATAATCCCACTGTATAGTATTCTTGCGGATTTAGGACTACTTAATTCCCTCGTTTCCCTGATTCTAACCTTTCAAATACTCATTATACCATTAAACGTAATATTATTAAAAAATTATTTTGAAACTATACCAAAAGAATTAGAAGAATCTGCATTAATCGATGGTTGTTCAAAGATCGGAGTATTGAGAAGAATAATAATTCC
>DATEIH010000290.1:0-11685 GCA_035279165.1 Candidatus Nitrosocosmicus sp.
GCGCATTTTGTGAAAAGAATATTAATTGATTTTGTAAAATCATACTACACGAAAGACTCAATTGGATAGGTTGTTTAAACTTCTTGAAACAAAACTTAAATGGAAAACCCGGTGGGGTCCACTCTATCGCTAGACACCTAGAACCCACCAGGTTACCAAGTGAGTATGGTAATGAATAATATTGTAGGATCCCTCATAAAAATTTTCTGTAGTTTGAAAGTGTTCGGAGTTATATTTAATTACACTAACCGCGAGATTATGTTCTATGTTAGGAGAATTAATCGGCGAGACAACAGGTAAGATGTCTGGACAAAGAGTCATTGATCTTGAAGGACCAACTATCGAAACCAACGTTTCGTCTATAGGAACCTTGAAGCGCGTATCCGTTACGGAGACATTGACATATGTTGCTGGCCCAACGTCTAAAGGAATCATACATGGAATAGGCAAAGGGGTGATTAATACAGAAGATGGAGAAATTGCTACCTTTACTGGTGAAGGTATTGGAAGATTTGACTCAACCGGTGTCTTGAAATGGCGAGGCGCACTGTTCTTTCATACGAATTCATCAGGAAAACTACAATTTCTAAATAATATGGTCGGGGTTTTTGAATCAAATGTTGATACCAATGGAAACTTTACCGATAAGGTATGGGAATGGAAATAAGAAAATTAGCGACGAGATAAATAAACTAACTAATGGGAGGTATAACTAGATTCCAAATGCTAGTTAATTGGTTCTCCCATTAGAACGGAACTCTTGCAAGTTACTGTAAATTCGCAGAACGGTCATGAAAATTTTCTTATAACGATGGGACGATCGAGAGAAAGCCCGGTAAGGCTATCTTTTCCTCCCGCGGTAAATTAAGAATTTCTTTAGTGGATGCGAAAATAAAAAACGAACGGATCTAATGGTACTAATGCAATTGCGCAGATACTATTCTCTTTAACAAGTACATCGACACTACGAAGTCTTTATTTGGAATTAATATCCGTACATCAATAGCGGTACAGTATATTTTGCAAGGTATAAAGAATCAAACTTTCTGAAGCAGAAATAGATTCGAATTCAAACTATCACGGCAGATTTTAATTAAGTTGCGTCATTATGAAATAATGGAAAATAAAACCAAATGGAATGATGATCCAAATTTTGTTAGCGATTATGCAAAAGCAATCACAGAAGAAGCAGAGATTTGAGAAATTTGTTACCGGCTTGCCATTTAGAATCGTTAATCTATTGTAAGTTGGAAGCTGGAAGAAGTAAACATTGTTAAACAAAATTTTTATAGAATTAAGGACGATACTTTTCTCGTAAGTTTAACATGTCTGATTTATTGAATCCAGAAATCGAAACTCTTAATCAGAAAGCCGAACAATATCGCCAGCTTCTTTCAAATTTGCATAACGAAATTAGTAAAGTAATTGTAGGTCAAGATAAAATCATTATGAAATTAATCATAGCTCTATTGTCAAGAGGTCACGTGTTATTAGAAGGAGTGCCTGGACTTGCAAAAACATTGCTGATCCGGACCTTGTCCGAATGCATTGATTCGAATTTTGTACGTTTGCAATTCACTCCAGATTTATTACCAGCTGATATTACTGGAACCAAAATTTACGACCATAATTCTGCGTCATTTAGGACGGTACAAGGACCTATATTTTCTCATTTTGTTTTAGCAGACGAAATAAACAGAGCACCTCCAAAAGTTCAATCAGCGTTATTAGAAGCTATGCAAGAAAAACAAGTTACGATACAAGGAGAGACGTTTCCTCTCAAAGAACCATTTTTCGTTATGGCTACTCAAAACCCTATTGAGTCGGAAGGCACTTACAGGTTACCGGAAGCGCAGATTGATCGATTTATGTTTAAACTATTGATTTCATATCCTCGAAGAGAAGAAGAATCAAAAATTATCCAAAGATTCACAGAAGGATTTGATGTTAGAGTACAGAAAATAATCTCTGTTCCAGAACTTATGGAAATACAAAAATTTACCAGCCAAGTATACGCCGACCAAAAAATCCGCGAATACGTCGCACAAATTGTTGATGCAACAAGGCATCCAGAAGACTATGACCTGGACATTGACAATAAGGTAGAGTATGGTGCGTCACCAAGAGCTTCACTTTGGTTAACAGCAGGTGCCAAATCCCATGCAATTCTCAATGGAAGAGGTTATGTTACTCCGGAAGACGTTCGAGATATCATATATGATGTACTTCGACACAGAATTCTTCTTACCTACGATGCAGAAGCAGAAGATATTACCAGTGATCAAATTATTAAAACAATAATAGAAAAGATTCCTGTCCCTTAGTTTTTTCGTTAGTATACAAGTTGAGTGATTTTATGCAGCAAACACAAGAAATTCTAAAACAAATCAAAAAATTAGAAATTAGTACAAAATTTTTGGTAGATAACCTATTGGCAGGAAATTATCATTCCTTATTTCAGGGACAAGGAATAGAATTCTCAGAACTGCGAGAATATAGATCTGGAGACGATTTACGTTCTATAGACTGGAATGTGACCGCCAGATACAATCAGCCCTATGTTAAAGAATTTGTTGAGGAGAGATCTCTGCAAGTCTATTTTGTTTTAGATTTATCCGGTTCAAGCAGTTTTGGAAACAAGATTTCTAAGGGAAAGAAAGCTTTAGAAATAATAGCAAGTTTGATGTTTGCTGCTTTGAGAAACAATGATAATATTGGAATATTCTTATTTACAGATAGAATTGAAAAATTCATTCCTGCTAGAAAAGGAAAAAAACATGTTCTTAAAATTCTACGATCCATAATTTCTTTCCAGCCAAAATCAAATAGAACGAACTTGAAGATAACATTAGATCGGATATCACAAATTCTTAAAAGGCGCAGTATTTTATTTGTATTATCAGATTTTTTTGATTCCAGTAATTATTTAAAAGCCTTGAAAATAATGAGGAGGAAACATGATATCATCTTTGTAAAAATCACCGATCCACGTGAACAAGAGTTTCCAAAAATAGGATTAATTGAACTTGAAGATAAAGAAACAGGAGAACAAATTCTTGTCGATACATCTAATCCTTTGTTTCTGAAAAACTACAATGAATCTGTTTTGAAGAATGATTTACAACTTATGTTAAATCTTCGAAAACTGAAAGTGGATTATATAAAAATTTTGTCTGATGAAGATTATGCGATATCCTTACACAAATTATTTAGAAAAAGAATTAGGAGATAGTTATTCTTGTCTGGATTTGATTATCCGTTTGCTTTAATTATTTTGGTTATTCTCCCTGCCCTGTATTTTGTATACAGGCAAATAATTTCTAAAAAGAAAAAGGAAGCGATAAAATTTAGTAGTTTAGAATTTATCAAATCAGCAAGAACAAACACGGGAAAGTCTCGTAGAGATTTATGGTTAGTGTATCTGTCATTGACCACGATAGGATTGATGGTTGTGGGATTTGCCAATCCACATATACCACTTGAACAGACTAAAGAAGGACTAAACTTAGTACTTGTAATTGATGTCTCGGGAAGTATGAAAGCTACAGATTATAAACCTGACAGACTAGAAGCCGCGAAAAGTTCTGCCAAGATTTTAATTGAATCATTATTTCCTAAAGATAATGTAGGTATTGTAATTTTTGGTTCCGGTGCAACCACCGCCGCATATCTGAGCCCCGATAAGGGTAAAGTTATAGAAAAACTGACCAATATTGCATCTACAGGTGGTGAGACAGCTATCGGTGATGGAATGGCTTTGGGAATTGATATGGCAACATCTATTCAAAACAAGAAAAAAGTTGTGATTTTACTTAGCGATGGAGTTAGTAACGCAGGTGTTATTTCCCCTTCAGAAGCCATATCATTTGCAAAATCAAACAATATTCAAGTTTACACAATTGGTCTGGGCTCTCAGGGTAAGACTTTGTTAGGTTATGATTTCTTTGGCAGTCCACAGTATGCAGAGCTGGATGAAAAAACTCTCAAGTCTATTGCGCAGCAAACCGGTGGAAAATATTACAAATCGGTGAACATGCAAACATTAAATGAAATCTATCAGAGTATTAGCTCTGACCTAAAGAGAGAAATTGAAGAAACTAACATAAAAGATTGGTTTTTTGCAGCCGCACTTGGCTTTTTCTTTTTACAATTCTATTTTAGATATGGCAGAGGGAGAATAATACAATGAAGTCGTTGGCCTTGGTCTTGCCTTTGATTATTGTTCTGGGATTGTTCCAAGCTGTTTACGGACAAGATATCTTGTTATCAACTAAGCAAAATGAATATTATTTTGATACTGGTGAAAACGCTCAAATTCCAATTGAGATAAACAATACTTACGGAAAACAAATTTCGGGCCTTCTGCAATACTCTATAACACAGCTTATCAATCAAGGAAATTTACAATTCTCAAGCTCTAACACTGAAAAAAAAACTGTTTCCATAAATGAAGGAGCTAATAACGTCTCTTTGGGTGTGGGCAAGTCAGACACTCCATCCAATTTTACAGTTAACCTAAATCTTAACTACAATGAAAATGGAGATCGAGTCGTTTATCTAGGTCCGATAATAATTCATTTTGTATCTGATGATTCACAAAAAAACAACAGTCGAATAAACAGCATGCAAAGTTCGTCAAAACCATACAATCAATCTAAACAACAGAATTTGTTCAAACAACAACAACAACAGATGGAGCAGAACCTGAACGAACTGCTAGGAAAGCAACAGGATTTGTTCAAACAACAACAGCAACAGATGGAGCAGAACCTGAACGAACTGCTAGGAAAGCAACCAAACTCATCACAAAATCAGCAGCAACAGCTTCAAAATAATCAATTGGTTCAAGATACTAATTCATTAAAGCGTCAACTACAAAAACAGGTACAAAAGCAAGAAGAGATAAAAGAAGAATTTGAAAAGAATCTACTGTCTAATAATAATTTCCTAAATCGACACCAAACGTTGCTAAAGAAAGGATATAACATTAGTAACAGTACTGTTAATCCGGTATCAAATGATACTGGCACTTTTGAAATAAAATATAACAACACAAATGGGAAATGGGCGACATTGGAAGGAAACATGAGGAATGGTACAATAACAGAAATAAAAGAGCAAACACAAGATAAACAAGAAAATCTTTTAGAGAAATTAAAACATAATTTGTTGTATCAACAATTTAATAATAAGTTGATCACAGAGGGATTTTCTCAAAATAATATCACCTTCAATAGTAATGGAAGCGAAACTACTATCTTGCTCAAGTATGAAGATCAAAAGCATAATGGTGCTAAAATAGCGGCGAATTTTGTAAACGACGAGATAAAACAGGTTACATTAGAAGATGGAAACCAAAAACCATCGAATTTAATGCTGTTAATAATAATTTCGGTTATTATCCTATCTGCAGTAACCATTTTTTTAGTAATTAAAAAATTCAAAAATAAAAAAAGCTACACTATTAGCAATTCATCTCCTATTCTAAATTTAGACTCCTTGCATTATTCCGAGGAATCAAAAATACTAATGAATATAGCCCTAAAATATTACGATGAAGGAGATTATAAAGAAGCATTTGCGCTCGCAGGAAAATCCATCAGATTATTTTTACGCCATGAGGCTGGTATTAAAGGAGAAATATCCAATGAAGAATTAATACGGCTAATGCCAAACAATAATTATCCTGTAGATGACATTAAAGAGTGTTTAAAAATCACTGAACTGGTAGAATTTGCAAATTCAAAGGCTAATGATGATGACTTTAGAAAAATTATATTATTATTCAATGAGCTCTCCAATAAACAGAATCTCAGCAAAAAGTAAGATAGATAACTATTGACTGTCATTGGATGGAGAGAAGTTTGTATTAGAACCCAGGAGACCCTATTGACTTAGATTGTTATAAAGCGATCATCGCCGGTCCCAATCTATCGGACAATGTTTCTAATTTGCAGAAATAAATGAGCAAAAATACTTCTCACAGGATACTAGATATAACATCCTTATTAAAAGTAAAAGGATCGAACTTTATTGTCCACCGATTTATATAACGCTCTGTTTGCAGGTAACACTAACACTAATTGAAATTAACCCAACTAACAAGACTAATGCAATATTTAGGGACCACTGGAGCTTGTGCCTCTGATTTTAAATTATTGGATAAATTGTTATGCATTGAGTGCGAAAAACCCAGAGTCAAAAGGGCAGTAATGACGTGTAAAGGAATTGACGAAATAAAAGAAGGAAAGAAAAAAGTTAGCTTCTCATGATTTTTTGTAGGCAATTGTTACAGTATTCTTCAAAAGCAAGTCGCTCGAAGGGGTCATTACATTTAGAACAAATACATCGAAGCTTCTCGGTGACAGTGATTTCACACTTAACTTCGGATTTTGTCTTTTGAATACTAGAATTTTTACCCATAGTATCATAAATGATCAATATTGTTAATTAATGCAAAAGAAATTTTTTATTAGGTTTCTCTCAAAATAAAAATAACTATAGTCTAGTCCTGATGGGAGGTTAAGGATGCATACGTTAACGAAAGTTTGGTCCTCAATCGGTAAAGGTGAAAAAGAATTGCAGACCAATTATCCATAATAAAATAGAGAAAAAATTGGGTAACGATATCTTAAGGTATCCTGATCTTTCTTGATATCTTATACTGAAGTCGTCTTTTGCGAATCGATACCCTCGGGATTCATTGATTGCGTCAATTGGATTCAACATCGGAGTATTCGGAAAAATATAAATAACTATTTTATTATAACAAAAATTCTGATGAACTATGGAGGAAGTCATTGAAGTTTGTCAGGACTGCAAAAAGAAAGAAAAAGAAATCTACCAGATTGACGCAGAGGTATGCTTTGATTGTTGGATGGACAGAACGAGTCCAGAATTATAGGATGAACGAGATCGGGAAAAAACTGAAGGAGAGTTCTAAATTTGCTTCTTTAGATTAAACTAACGACGTGACGTTTGATGTAGGTGTCCTCGCAAGATTGGAATAAAGAAAATTTTTTAGAAATGATCGAAAAAAGCTTTTTCATTAAGTAATAGCTTAGCCATTTGGTTAGATGTGTGTTTTTTCAATAAATGCCTTTCATAAGACGAGTAAGTTGTTTTTTCAAAGCATATTGAACAGAAGCATAGTTCATGAAAACAATTTTTACATAAGTGTGTTGTACGTTCTGGTCTATCGTACTGGTTCACTTTGCCAATGAAAATGATCTTCTTGTCCTTAGCACAACCATCACATGTATCAATTTTAACGTTTCCTACTTTTGGCATTTTTTTCCTTGAAAATATTGGATATTAATTATTTTCTAAGTTTGGAAGTGATGAATTATAAGAGTAGGTCTTTAGAAAGGATTGGTTACAGGTGCTATCGGATTGAGGCAAAAGTAAGGCTTAAATTAAATATTTGTAAATTACTTGCGAACATTATGCAATGCGCAGTATATGATACATACGTAACAAAGAAGGATGGAAGAATGATGCATTTCGACGTTATTGTCGAATCATCTACGCCCCATGATAAGGCAATTGAATATGGAAAGGAATATCTTAAAACAGTTGGTCAGAATGGACAGAAAATGACGCAGGAAGAATGTCAATTTTGTCATGTACAACAAGCGCCTGATGAAGTTGAACAAAGCATTAGACGTACAGGATATTTTATTCAGCCTATGGAAGGATGTCCTTAGACCCAATTTTTTTTACTAAGCTTAAAAAAATATAAATATCGTCTCGGGTATACTATGTTACTAACATAGGTGAATTGTTATGTCATCACAACAACAGATTCCTATAGTTCTTTTAAAAGAAGGTACAACAGAGACAAAGGATAAGGACGCGCAAAGAAACAATATCACAGCTGCCAAATTGGTCGCGGAGGTAGTACGTTCTAGTCTGGGCCCCAGAGGAATGGACAAGATGCTCGTCGATCCCATGGGAGATGTTACAATTACGAATGACGGAGCTACAATTCTTAGAGAAATTGATATTCAGCACCCTGCCGCAAAGATGATGGTTGAAGTTTCAAAATCAGTAGATAACGAGGTTGGCGATGGGACGACCTCGTCAGTCGTTATGGCTGGTTCACTATTGGAAAAAGCAGAAGAACTCATAGACAGAAATGTTCATCCCAGCATCATTGTAGATGGCTATAAAAAATGTTCAGCCAAGGCAAGTGAGATTCTGCGTGATGTATCAATATCGGTAAAGCCGGGCGACAAAGATATACTAAACAAGATTTCAGCAACCTCGATGTCTTCGAAAATGATTTCTACTAATTCAAAGCTCTTATCAGAAATAGTCGTTGACTCCATTTTGGCTGCCGCAGACGAAGTTGATGGCAAAATTAAGGTTGATATAGATAATATTAAAGTGGACAAAAAGCCCGGCGGATCAATAGACGATACTTCGCTAGTAAATGGCGTAGTTCTCGACAAAGAAGTAGTGCATGCAGGTATGCCAAAACGTATGCAACAATCGAGAATAGCACTTGTCAATTCGCCGTTGGAAATTGAAAAACCAGAATTTGATGCCAAAATTAGCATCAGTTCGCCAAACCAAATGAAATCGTTTCTAGACGAAGAGAATAATATTCTTAAAGGCATGGTCGACAAAATTGCTAACACAGGAGCAAACGTTCTGATTTGTCAAAAAGGCATAGATGACATAGCCCAACACTACCTTGCCAAAGCCAACATATTGGCAGTCCGAAGAGTAAAAGAAAGCGACATGGCCAAACTTGCAAGAGCATGTGGAGCTAGGATTGTCACAAATGTCGATGAATTGACAGAAAATGATCTTGGTTACTCAAAGCTTGTTGAAGAAAGAAAAGTGGAGAACGACAGGTGGGTCTTTATTAAGGATTGCAAAAATCCTAAAGCTGTATCCATCCTAGTGCGCGGAGGTTCTCAAAGAGTAGTAGATGAAGCAGAAAGGTCTATACACGATGCTTTGATGTGTGTAAAAGATGTAATAGAGTATCCCTACATAGTAACAGGTGGCGGAGCGCCTGAATCAGTCGTTGCACACAAACTGAGGGAATGGGCAGGTTCTCTGCCTGGGCGAGAGCAATTGGCAGCAGAAAAATTTGCAGACGCTGTAGAATCTATTCCTCTGACTCTCGCCAAAAATGCTGGAATGGATGTTATCGACACACAAGTGAATTTGCGCTCGAAGATAACAAATTCGCAGAAGCCCAAATTCGGGATTGACGTCTTAAGGGGACAAATAGATGATATGACATCAAAAAATGTTTATGAACCATTATTGGTCAAAGAAAATGTGTTAAGTGCCGCCACAGAAACCGCATCGATGATACTGAGAATTGATAACGTAATTTCAGCATCTAATTCAAAGACGCCCCCGCCGCCAGGTGGGATGGCAGGAGGTCCAGGAATGCCTAATGGTATGGGCGATTACTAATATACAATTTTTTTATTAATTTTTTAACATCCAAGTTTCTCATAGATTAATGAATTTTAAGACAGTCATCTAGTTCATTTAGATCCACCAGATTTGTAAAAGTGGATATGCTATGTTGTTTACTGGATAACTTTGATAAGTTCGTTCAACTTTCTTCTTGATCTTGGGAGCCTTCTTACAACTGGATAGCCTGCGCAAAGAATTGATGAAGGTTGTAGATCCGTATTTAATACTGACTTTATTTTTTCTTCATCGAACATTCCAATCCAAATAGTACTTAACCCCAGAGCGGATGCAGCAAGCTGAGCGTAGGAAGCCGCTAAAGTGGCATCCTGAAGAGAGAATTTTTGAATAGTAGACGAAGGCATTTTCATTTTTATTCTGTTTGGATCCATAAAAAAAACAAATACTGCCGGGGCATTGACATACGGTTGATTATTTGCTGCTTCGACCAACGCACGCTTTACCTCCTCCTTTTTGATATAGAATACTTGAAAGGCTTGAAAGTTTCCAGCTGTTGGAGCTGTGTCTGCTGCTGCTAGTATTTTGTCGATTTTCCAATCCTCAACAGCAGTTTTTGTGAATTTCCTCGTTGAGCGCCTTTTCGTAATGATTTTGAATATATCTGATTCGCCTTTTTCGGCTTGGAGATAAGTTTCGGATGATAGTATTTGTTCTAGCAGTGATTTTTTGACAACTTTAATTTTTTCGTTTGAAATAGAGGAGGTTGATTTCGATTTTTTCTCATGCTCGAATGGATGGTAAAATTGTGAGGAAGTATAAGAGGGCAGTTGATACTTGTGGTAAACCTTTACGTACTCGAATACTTTTCTTTTGAGAACCTGCGTATCGGCTTCTAAAAACACATATTGTAGGTTAAACTGAGTAACATCCGAATTAATCAATACTGTACTCACCTGGTCCACCAGCTCGATTTTTCCAGTGCTGTTTTTTTCAAAGATTTCGACAAGCTGGCGTAGCTCCTCATCG
Source organism: Candidatus Nitrosocosmicus sp. (assembly GCA_035279165.1). Lineage (GTDB taxonomy): Archaea > Thermoproteota > Nitrososphaeria > Nitrososphaerales > Nitrososphaeraceae > Nitrosocosmicus. Next base: position 10,429 of record DATEIH010000290.1, read on the forward strand.
GTAAGGACTACCACTTGTTCATCATCCTCATCGACACCTCGCCATACTAGCCTCGCACCTCCGAGTGACGCGTACGGAACTTCAATTGTGTAAAACTGCATGGCGACAAAGTTCATTGTATTTAATAGCTTATTTACATATACAGCTGCTGCGAGAAGAGAACAACTAGACTCTTTTTGAATTGAAATAAATTAGAACCTAGTAGTTAATCGGTCAAAAAGTTTGATTTTTTATACCTTCTAATATATACTGGACCGCGATTGCTGCAATGAGTATTGAAAATACTCTCGAAATAATCATGGATCCACGTCTGCCCAATATTCTGTTTATTGGATTAATTAGAATCAAAATGAGATAAGTAATTCCTACCACGATAATTATTGACAAAATTGTCGCCAACAGGCCACTTGTTTCGAATAATATGATTACCGCAGTAATAGCGCCTGGACCAACCAAGAGAGGAAAAGCAAAAGGAACCACTCCCCTGTCCTCTGGAGAGTCATCTGAACCGAATCTCCATGTTCCATAAGTTAGTAATTCAATGGATAGAATAAATAGTAATATTCCTCCAGCAATCATGAAACTATATATATTAATTCCAAACAAAGAAAGAATCTGTGTACCTCCAAAGGCAAATACAATTAACAGCGATGCAGCGGTAATTATTGCTAGTTGGGAAGTCCTCTTTTTCTCTTTTTTGTCCATTTTTGTAGTTAGTGCGATGAAGACAGGAACGTTACCGATAGGATCAATGACAACAAATAATGCAATTATTGACTTGGCTAGATCTGATAGAAATTCGGGTGAGAGAATGATTGAATCCATACCCACAATAGAATATAATATTGCATAGAATAAAAAGCATAGCTGCCTGCTTTGACTGTAATATTGATTGTTGGTAATCTTGTGCATTTTGAGTGGCTTGGTCGATTTTCTGAGGAATCTGCTTTCAATCGAAATAAAAGGAATTTTGTTTTAATTAAGATAAGAAGAGAAAGGCAGGCTGCCTATGAGATAAGCAATATTGATAGGTAAAATATGGAAATTTAAAAATTCCAGAATAATCAATGATTTCAAACACAGAGATTGATTCGTATCTGCTTGGTCCCATCAGATATTTGGGATCAACCATAGAACAGTCATGAAATCAATTGATTATGCATCTCCCGTCAGTTTTAACTTTTTTATATTTTATCGATAATAATAAAGTAAGTTAGCGATAACTCCTTGTGGACTCTAGGCGTCTAGCGATAGAGT
>DATEIH010000291.1:0-2722 GCA_035279165.1 Candidatus Nitrosocosmicus sp.
ATAAATAGTAAATTTTTACCTATCTATATAAACAATGTCAACCCTAATATTCCATTACAAGTGAAATGTATTAAAATAGGTTCCCTTCAACGTAAGCAAGTAATAGATGCTCAATTGCTAATAAAAAAAGAATTAGAGCAAGTGCGTATTTTGATTGCCGAGGCTGAAAGCGAGCTGCTATTTCTATTTAGGACTTATTTATCTTCATAGGTATGAGTATAAAAACAGCTAATACTGGGTATGAGACTCTAGAATACTTTCTAGATAGCATGAAGAAGGAAAGACCATACAATGCCATTGTGTTGGATACCCATTTGGATAACCCGTCTGGCCTTGATGTTGCCAAAAGAATACACTCAGAAAAGCCAGACCAAAAACTGGTACTAGTCACAACAACTCCAAGAGAACACTTACCTGCCGAGAGTCTAAAAACCGCTGGAATCAAGGACAAAGATATTCTCACAATACCTTTTAAACTATCAAAGCTTGTAACAGCACTAAAAACTAATCAACTAACTGCCGACCTTCTAGCAAATTGAGTTTTTAAGATAAGGTCATCTGCGTCATAGTCAAGCACCAATACCTTGACACTGTCATAGTTTCCTATGACAATGGTAAATTATTCTAGATTTGCATCTAGTAATAAATACAATTCTTTTGAGGAATACCATAATTGGTATCTTATGAGGAAACTTTCGAAAAAATACAGCAATGTAAAATAGTATAAATATACTATCGGTGATACATATGTTAATTCTTAATTCTTACTTACTACAATGTGCTTTTGGCTTTAAGATATATGGATGTTTAATTTACTATTGTTAACATTAAAATTTTTGATTTTTTATATCAACATAATTTAGTTTTCCTAAGAGTTTGGTAACTCTTCAATTGATTATTTATGCTTTGTCGCCCATTATAATTTGTAATGACTAAAAATCAAAATGATAAAAAGATAGAAGATCGTGGAGAAATTCTTCTTGACACTACTAATCAGTATATCAAAAATGAAAGGTCAAAAAATGAATCGGAGAATATTTTGAATATAGTAGATGAAAAACTGAAATCAAGAATAAAGGCATTTACTAAAAGGTCAAAGATAATTACAAAGACTTTAACGCCGAATTTGATAATGATAAAAAGCTAGGAAATTGGATTTAAAGGGTATAGATGAGGTTCTATGAATTTCTCGGGTTATCTATCTTTTCTTCTGGCTGCGATTTTTACAGTATCAATGAATTTCCTTGGGTACTTATCGTTTCTCTTGGCAGTGATTTTTATGATATGTTTTATAATTTGTCTAGCTTTCCAACAAATAGTATCTTATCATAAGATCTTAGAAAAAGCAAGGAAATTTGCGAATGGCGAATATCTGAAGAATTAAATAGATCATGTATTTTATGTGCTTTTGTAACTGATTTTGTAGAATCTTATATTTAATCTGTCTCTCAATTCGTTATTACTGTCAAGTCTCGATGGGTTTATAATTGTAATAGGGTTCATAATGGTTAATAACTTATCATGTACATCTAAAATATGAGCAAATTAGACAGTCTTCAAATACCTCTATGTAAAAGTTGCATTCATTCCAAGGTTGAACATAGAAATGAACCAAATGGACCAAAATTCTACGACCATCGATGTCTAATTTGCAAATGCCGGCAATTTATGTGAGATGATCCTACAAAGTAGTCGCCTCTAATGGTCTTAGATTTTAGGAATGAGTTTTAAGAGGTGTAATACATCCATCTTTTCAATCCATTACCTATTATTAATGGAACTTTTTATCATAACATCCTCTATACAATAACATTTATTTATTGAATCTAAATTGATATTATACCGTCTACTACATATTGGATGGCTATTGCTGCAATCAGAACTGCAAATATTCTAGTAATGATTGGAGACCTCCGACTACCAAGGATCCTGTATATTGTTAGAAGTAATTCAAAAATGAAACGAATCCTTTAACATTTGAATATACAATCTCGTAATAATTCACAAATGCAGTAAATTCGAGTTGATAAAATCCCCATAAACCAAGAGGATTTTGCGGGCTTCGAATCCATGAGATACATGGGAACTGTTAATTTATTAAATTTTTATAAATCAATTTATTCGTTTATGACAAAGGTTAATTATAAGGCGGGCCCGGTGGGCATCAGGACGATATCTGGCCTATGAAGTGGCTTGCAATTCCTCATACAAATTGGTTGTGGTTATAAAGCATTAAATACGCTACTAATGGATGTGGTATGTTGACAGAAAAATAGGAAAGTGTTTTTGGCTTCTGTTCCTAATTGAGGTTTTCTCTATCTAATTCAGTGTCGACATTTCCGCTGCTTGTGTCCTTTTTCTTATTTGCCATCCCCCTTAGGCCAGGCTCCACAGTGTCGCCTATCTCGTCCACGACAATTTCAGTATTATCTGCTGCATCACCGACATCCTGCTGCAGGTCATCCTTTTTGTTCAGTGGTTTTTCTGACATTATTATTGTTAAGATATCATAGTTTTTATTGCATGCACACTAATTACATACAACTTTAAGAAGTAATTTAAGGGCTTTTACAAGCATTATGATTGTAGCGTAATAATGATTGAATATCAATCATTTTCGTAGGTAGTGAACAATTTATCAATAATAATTATCTATTGATTATTCAAGTGTTATAGTCCGTAGTATATTTCTATCAACACCAAACAAAACAATATAAGTAGT
>DATEIH010000292.1:0-5556 GCA_035279165.1 Candidatus Nitrosocosmicus sp.
AAGTAAAAAACCACATATGAATTTGGTGGTTACAGGACATGTCGATAATGGTAAATCAACTACTGTTGGTCATTTAATGGTCGATTTAGGTGTTATAGATCAAAGAACTATTGATTCTTTTGCAAAGGAGTCTGAAGCAACTGGGAAGGGTGACACCTTCAAATATGCTTGGGTTTTGGATAGCATAAAAGATGAACGAGAAAGGGGCATCACCATAGATTTGGCATTTCAAAAATTTGAAACTCCAAAATTCTTTTATACTTTAATAGATGCACCAGGGCACAGAGACTTTATCAAGAATATGATTACTGGAGCTTCTGAAGCTGATGCATCAATTCTAGTAGTTTCGGTAAAGCCAGGAGAAACAGAAGCAGCCACTGAACCAGGTGGACAAGCAAGAGAACATGCCTTTTTGTCTAGAACATTAGGTGTAGGGCAAATAGTCGTCGCCTTAAACAAAATGGATGATGTTAATTATGCAGAAGCACGATATAATGAGGTAAAAGAAACTGTTGAGAAGATGTTAAAAATGGTAGGGTATAATACATCTAAAGTAAGCTTCATTCCAGTATCTGCTTGGAAGGGTGATAATCTTGTGAAAAAATCTGAAAATATGGCCTGGTACAAGGGATCCACACTGGCAGAAGCCTTAGATTCCTTTACTCCTCCTGAAAAACCTATCAATAAACCATTGCGAATTCCAGTTCAAGATGTATACACCATAACTGGAGTAGGAACTGTTCCAGTTGGACGAGTCGAGACTGGTAAAATGAAGACAAATGAGAAGGTTATAGTCATGCCTTCAGGCGTCCCTGGCGAGATAAAGTCCATTGAGACCCACCATACACAGATGGATTATGCCGAAGCTGGAGATAACATCGGATTCAATTTGCGAGGTGTGGATAAAAAGGCCATTCATAGAGGTGACATAATAGGGAATATTGATAGTCCACCCAGTGTTGCTAAAGAGTTTGAATCACAGATTATTGTAATTCATCATCCTACTGCTATGGCACCAGGTTATACGCCTGTGTTGCATGCTCATACAGCTCAAGTTGCGGCTACAATATCTGAATTTGTTGCAAAGATTGATCCTAAAACAGGTGGAATTGTGGAAGAAAAACCAAAGTTTTTGAAAACAGGTGATGCTGCAATAGTTAAGATCAGGCCAGTAAGACCATTGGCAATAGAGACCTTTAAGGAATTCCCTGAAATTGGCAGATTTGCATTAAGAGACATGGGAACAACTATCGCAGCAGGGATTGTGAAAAATATTACTGAAAAATACGATCCAAACAAGAAGTAGGTGACGATATATGCCACAAGAAGCTAGAATCAAGCTAACAAGCACAAACCTGTTGACTTTGGAAAATGTATGTACAGAAATTAAGGATATTGGAGAAAAAAACGGAATACGTCTAAAGGGACCTCATCCACTACCTACAAAAAAGATGCGAGTCGTTACACGCAAGTCCCCATGCGGACAAGGTACTAATACTTGGGATAAGTATGAGATGAGAGTTCACAGACGTGTAATCGACCTAGGAGCAGATGACAGATCCATCAGACAATTAATGCGCCTCAAGATCCCAGAGGATGTTTATATTGAGGTATCTTTAACTCAATAAATTTTTTTTATTGTGTGCTCTTTTCTTTAGCCAAGCTTCAGTAGCATTTTCAAGTTCTTTTAAAACTTCATCCATATGATCTGGATCAGAAGTCATCTTAGCACCTGCTGCATATTCATGCCCTCCTCCTTCAATTAGCTCATTAGCTATCTTATTGCACTCGATTATGGGATTGTTTCTTCGAATACTTACTTTAGCTTCTTTGTTAAAGAAGAATGCTATATCAACTGCAGTTTTTTCAAAAATTTCTTCTGAAAACAAACTAGTTTGTATGTAGGATGACACTGGCACTATTGCCATCTTAAGTCCATCTGATAATTCTTGAATCCTAACCATTTTTAAGGAATTTGATTTCGCCTCATTACGAAGCTTTACATAAATGTTATAGTCTGTCTGCATCTCTGCATCCCATAATACCCCTTCAGAGACCCGCTTAGCAAGTAAGGTAAGTTTTGAATAGAAATTAGAAAGATTCCTATAATAGACGATCAACTCGGGCAGGGGTGGTAGATACTGATCTTTTAAAAGATAATCTGAAGTATGCGCAATGCTTGCTAGTTGCTTAGCTATATTATTCCCATTGAGAAGATGTCTATATATCAATTCTGAAGCGCACTTGTTTCCACCCCTGTCAAGCACCAATTGAAGGGCTTCATTCTGGTCAAATAGGTTCAAAGCGTTCTCTGACCAAGGATGGTGATCAACCCAAATCACGGACCATGAGTTTGACATAAGGAAACAAAACAAGTCCCTAATAGTGGAAATCGATTCATCATTAAGACCTAAATCAGTGAAAATGACTAGACCTTTTCCTTGAGATAAGACAACTTCCTTGTAGATTAGATCTGATATCCGCATAAAATTATCCTTGCCATATGAAGAAAAAATTACTCTAGATTGCGGGTACCTTATGAGTGCAATTGAAGCAGAAAATATTCCGTCAACATCAGATTCATGCGTTACTATTATCGAGTTCAATCTGTTAATTATAAGGGTAATAAATCAAAAGTACGTAGGCAATCTAGAGAAAAGGTACTCCTACCTCAAATCCCATAATGTTTCTTCTGTTCTGTAGAATTCAGGATCTATTCTAAATCCTTTTGATTCTTCAAAGGGGGTTTCAACAAGCTTTAGGTGATAGTCCTTTTTCATCTTTTTAAATTGCTTCTCGAGCCACAACAAGAACTGTTGTTCTAAGATGTTCCCCTCTTCTTTAAGCATCTTTGGATGGACCTCGGATAATGTTGTTATGAATTCCATTTCAAAATATAAATTAAAGAAATCCCAACCCATGGTCTTTCCCACTGAAGAGCATTCAAACTTCGATAGATAGTGACAGCCCCACTCTAATTCGCCCACTAAATCTAAAATGTATTCTCTTTCTTTGTCAAAGTTAAGACATGATCCTGAAATTAGTACCATGGGAGGTTTTTCAGCATATTTCTTATGCATATCTGTACAAGACGTACTTACTATTTAAAATTTAAAAGCTTTCAAATAAGTAATATCTAGGAAAAGATTAGGGATGGTTATATACCTTATCATTTGAAAGTTGATACACTCATATTGGTTAATTTTTGACTTTATTTGGGAGAAATTGGAAGTACCTATTTCTGAATATGTGACCTACTTTAATTATGAAGGAGAAAATGCCGATTTCTTGGTAAGGGAAATAAAGAAGGGTGTTTTTAAAGTTTTAATTCGTGAATATAATGACAACCATGAATCTGAATTCATTGAAAAGGAATTTTTTGTAAAAAAAGATACTCTTGATGCACTTTTTGAAGAGTATAATGTTATGAAAAAGCCAACAGGTACTGAAAAAATCTTAGAGCCTACCCATGAGATAGAATTATAACAAAATATATCTACCAGATTCTTACTAATTATATTAAATATCCAATTTTGAGTCAATATTTGTCATGCTTAGACGAACATTCCATTTATTAGCTGAAATTTACAATGCATACCCGGAAAACATTGAATAATGGATGTTTAACGATGAATCAGCAAGCCCTACCAAATAATTAATATAACCTAGATTTTTATAAAAAAGTCACGAAAGCGACGGTCGTCCAGTTTGGTCTAGGACATCAGATTGCCAATCTGGTAACCCGGGTTCAAATCCCGGCCGTCGCATTGATTTTTTTTCTAATATATGCCGAATAAGCGACGACCTAAATCTTTTAGTGATTTATAGAATTATTAATCGATTAGAGCAAACTGTTAAACATGCTACCTAGACTTGATTATATCAAACAGGCCAGACTAAAATTAGGAGTGACCCAAAAGAAATTGGCGATATTATGCGGCATAAGTACTTCTATGGTAAATCAAATCGAGTCAGGACGATGTAAACCCAGTTACGATACGGCCAAGAGAATATTCGAAATATTACTCTCAATGGAGAGCGATGCATCTATAAAAGCTGGTGATATATGCAACAAAGATCTGATAACTATTCAAAGCGAAGAATCCTTGAGTACCGCAATCCTAAAAATGCGTGACCATAGTATCAGTCAGATGCCAGTCTTCCATGGAACTAGATTGGTTGGCATATTAACTGAGGATGATCTAGCCAAAATAATGATAGAAAATAATGATAAAGACATACACTTGGTCAAAATTGGCTCAGTCATGGAACCACCCCCTCCTCTTGTAGATGAATCTACCCCTGCAAAAGCACTAGTTTCATTAGTAAGATTTGCTAAATGTGTATTAGTCAGTCAGAAGGGTAATGTGATTGGGATTATCACCTTAACTGATACACTAAAAATTGTAGAACTAACTTAATCTTTCTTTATAGTTTATCTAGACCCACACAACAGTCAGCACACTTTAGACAATCACTACAAATACTTATATGTGATTCCTTGGGAAGGTCGATCGCACAAAGCGCACATATCTTGTCACTCAATAAATACACATTGCATTATTACCTTATTAATCTTATTTCCAAATTTCTTAATATATACCAAAAATTAATTAAATTAACAATTGTACTCTCTTTTGAGCTAAGGTGGATATTATTAATATTATAACATCTCTTGTATCCTCGTACGGATATCTCGGAATATTCATAGCTGCATTTGCCGAAACTATTTTTCCACCTATCCCAAGTGAGCTGATATTTCCTCTCGCAGGATTCGTAGGGTTCAATTCTAATTTTACTTATATTGAGACATTTTTCATGGCAGCATCGGGAGCGCTCGGTGCGACAATTGGTGCTGTAGTTATTTATTTTATTTCTTTAAAGATAGGAAGAATTGCCATCATCAAAATTGGCAAGTATGTTTTTGTAAGTGAGAAAAAGATAGAATCTGCAGAAAGATGGTTTGAAAAATATGGTATTTATGCCGTATTCCTAGGAAGGATGGCACCTGGTGTTAGAGAATTAATTAGTGTCCCAGCCGGTATTGCTCGAATGCCTCTTGCAAAATTCATAACGTTTACGTTTTTCGGATCTCTCGTATGGAGCTTAATTTTAGTTTTTTCGGGTTATTTCCTTGGAAATTCTTGGGATATATTATCAGAATCACTTTCAAAGTACTTTCCAATCATCTCTGCTATTACATTGGTATCAATAGGTATAGTAATTTTATTTTATATATTTTATAATAAGAGGAAGAATCGTATTAAAACATAGATCAGACCCATTCCAAAATTCATTTCCTCTCGTTAGCCCCTAAAGCTTCGTCTACTTAAATCGTTATTCTATTAATCTATCTGGGTGTTGATTCTGCTATAATAATAGGGATTTGCAATGGATTAATTTTTTTAGGAATTGGATTTGCTGGAATATCCACCAGTCCAAAAATGTATTAATATTACGATCAAGAACTTGTCATATGGATAAAAAAATATTTGCTGATGTGAGTGAAAAGGAGATTACTCGTTCCATTGCCTCTATGTTTTTTGAAACTATTCA
>DATEIH010000293.1:0-2880 GCA_035279165.1 Candidatus Nitrosocosmicus sp.
TTCTGCCCTGTGCAAAGATATAATGCTGTCTATGATAACAAGCCTGGCTTTAAAATCATTGATATATTTTCCAAGATCTTTTATGATTAATTCAAGATGAGAGCTGTTGTAAACCTTACAAACTGCGATACTTTTTAAAACGCTAGTTGGATCAAGTCCTCTAGACACAGCTATTTGATCTACTCTTTCAGGTCTGAAGGTCCCTTCTGTATCAATATATATGGATCCACCTCCAAATCCACCATTTTCGATTGGTTGACCAGCCGTCACACATAGAGTATGACAAATTTGAGACTTGCCAGACCCAAATTCACCATAAAATTCAGTAATAGCTTGGGTCTCTATACCTCCCAAAAGTAGTTTATCCAAAGCATTTGAACCAGTAGTACATCGCAATAATGATTTTCTTTTTTCTAATGCAACATCTGCAGTAACGAATTCTTTGTCTAAAAGATTAGAATCTCGTAAAAGTTGTTGGGCAGCAATAATGAACGCTGCTGCACTTTCTTTTGAGGAATTGATCTCCACAGAAAGTTCTTCTGAACTTGCAACTGCGAGGTCCATGACAGTTAATACACCGGCATCGCGTAATTTTTTTGCAGTAGTTGGACCGATACCTGGAATATCTTGTATATCTAAATCATCAATAATAGTAGGAACAGGTTTTGATTCTAAATCGTTATCAGAAATTTCAGGGCTTTCACTGGAAAGGGCACTTACAACATCTTCGTCCTTTATTCTTTCACTATTTCTTTTTTCGACCATATTCTACTATATGTACTTTCTGTTATATTAAATAATGGACTACGACTATAATTGTGATCAAATCTTACTATTGCTATTTTTCATCTTCCTCAAAAATCAACAGTTCATCACCTTTGAAATTCTTAAAGGAATCAGTAATACCCAACAAATTATTGTTATAGAAAATATCGCTTACTGTTTTATCTTTGATGGTCAAGACAATAGTATTAATCTTAAATATTTGAATTGTCAAAGGAAACTTACTTTGGAATATCTCATTGTCAATTTTTATGTCAGCAAATCCGTTTATGGGCGTATTTGAAAATTGATTAAAAGTAACAGAAGAGTCGTTGCTATTTTGAAAATTGAGTATTTCTATAAAGTGTTTGTCGATACCATTTACGGTAAGTAATTTAAAATTGGCATTAAAATCTGTAACTAAACCTCTTGATACATTCAAAGACCAAGTTCCTGAAACCAGTTTTTGAAAATTATGGAATACAATTGATTCAGAAGTTTGATTTAGAGAGGTAGGAGAGATAGAGGAAGATCCAGATAAATTTTGGTTTATCTGTCTATTATCAGGGAATAGTACAGTTGACAATAATCCTTTTGTATAAAATGTATTAGAATTGTTGATCGGTGGTAATAATCCCTCCTCCTCCTCCTCAATTCCTCCTTCCCCTCCTACTCCTCCTACTCCACCGTCTGTTTGAGTATCAATGGACAAGAGTAAATCATTATAATTCATGCCTTTTGTAGATCCTACATAATTCCAAAATCCATGTTCCTGATTTGCAGCAGCTGATGCAATTAACCCAAGATCAAAAGAGACAAACGATAGTAAAAAAGAAAAAATCAAGGCAAGAGGAACTAATAAAAGTAAAACAGGAAGAAGGGAGAATCGATTGCCCAAATTTATTTCTTAATAAAATTCATAATATAAATTGTTATTGTACTGAATTGAATAATTATCTTGAATCTATATATACAACCGCTAATGTAAGTAAATTTGATTTTATTACATAAAACCAGATGTTAAATCGATTCTTTATTTTTTATTTCATACTCATATTCCCACTCATATTCCCACTCATATTCATCTCTGAACTCAAATTCATATTCATGGTCATGTTTCCACCCATTGGCATAGAACCATTCTTTGAGGGAATTAACGAGAATGTCATCATACCATTCGTAGCATTGTTATTATTTTTCAAATAATCGTTTGCTATTTGAAGTACAACAGGTTTAGTCATCATAAAATGTACCACATCCTTTGTTTGATTATTGCCATCAACCATTAAAACATTGGTCACGTCTTTGCCGTTTGCAACTCCCCTATAAGCACCATCGGCTGAAAGTACACTAGGTTTTGGAACTTCCACTTCTTGATGAACAAACACGGCATTCTTTGGATCATTTAGTCTTTTAAGGTCATAACTAAAAGGCATTGTGAAATTAATCGAATTTGCTGCCTTATCATAGGTAATGTTACCTATCTCATCATAGTATGAAAGAACCTTGGTGGGTATGATCTTACCATCTACATCCAAATTGGCGTTCTTTGCTGCTCCAATACTAAGCCAACTATTAAATTCAGGTTGTTGATCGTCAGGAATAATAGTACGAGAGTAGTCCACAGTGACTATTCTAACAATGAAATTATACAATCCACCATCTATAAATATTGGTCCAGAAGCCACTACCGGAGAATTCGCCCTACTAGCATATGCATTAAGGATTGGATCTAATTCACCATAAACAGCTATTTGACTCTGGTTTTTAGGCTGCATCTCTATATACAAATCACCATCAGGATTAAAGAACCAGTCAGATAACAAAGTTTTCCCGTCTTTTTGAATTGTAATAAAATAGGTTACCTCTTTGAATGTTTGATTTGTTTTAGAATCAAATAGTTTGAATTCAACAGTTGGTCTTTGGCCCAGATCCTTTATTGTTTCTGTAGTTACTATAGGAGGATTCATTTTTATCAATAGATCGGCTTTTCGGTCACCTAAAGAAGCAGACAATTGCTCCATGAAAAGTCCATCACCATATACATTCTTAGAAAGAACAGAAAAAGTTAACAAAGGGCTGGATATCAAAATAAAAATCAAAATTATCGACAGTAGA
>DATEIH010000294.1:0-3748 GCA_035279165.1 Candidatus Nitrosocosmicus sp.
AAAGAGAAGTTAATTCCCTAAAAGAAGAAATTTCAATATTGCAGAAAACAAAGAGTGGTAACGAAGTGCTTCTAGATGCAAGTAAAAAGAACTGGGATACGTATTGTCAATTAGAGGTAATGAAATTTGGACTTAAGGAACTTAAACAGTTATGGCATATTATAACAGACATTTCTATAAGTAAGCAAATAGATTCCGATGATGCAGTTTCGGTATTCATTAAAGACGTAGAAGAAAATTATTATGAAAAACTCTTTTTTGAATCTAGAGTCATTCAGAAAAAGAAGGAATTAGAGATGATTAACAATCAGTTGATTTTAAATAGGCATGTCATTTCTGCGCAACCTTTTGTGGGAACATCCATGTCACAATTTTATAAAAATGGAATCACAGAGCAAGATATTGTTGAGCTTCTTCAGTTATTTCAAAATAGTTTTAAGCAAAATGAACAACAAGAAAAACCAAAAAAAAACAGAAGCCTATTCTAATGAAATCTCAAATGTTACTGGATGGAAATCGCTAGCTGAAGAACTGAAAAAATATAATGGAATTAAAGAGGCGGTCAGAAATCAAACTTCAGATCTAAATAAATTGAGGGACAAATATTTGGTCCTATTAAAAGATTTAAAGAATTTGTCAGCGTTGTATCAGACAGCATATTATCTAATCAATGTATTAGATAGTTATTTTTTCTATTTTAAAGGATATTTTGATCAAAATCAAAATAAATATGGATTTAATATTATACCTAGCAGGACTATAATACGTCTCATTATCCTGACATCACATCCAGATAATGATCATAAAGAGAAAAAAAATGAAAATAGTTCGATAGATCAGTTTGATGGTAACACATTAGAAGCCAAATACAATAAAAAAAGAGAAGGCAGTATAGGCGATACCAGTTAGTGTCCGTCTCTTTCTAAACGAACATCAAATAGTTATTTTACTTTCCTTTTTGGACTTGTTTCTGCTTATAGATCATTAACTCTACTCTCTTTTAAGGTAAATTCAGTGTCTGATAGGCATGATATGGAGAACCGAACATTTGGCAGCCCGTTGGTTAATGCTTAAATTTGTTCATCTAATGACTACACAGAACGCTTCCAATTCTTAAGGAAAATAGGGGGATCGAGAAGGGATTAGGATGAGTTAGGTCACAGAACAAAGAAGTAACTTTATTTATCAAAACAATTTAGGCAGGTGAATTAGAGTGACTTATTACACCTCTAAGAATAAATGGAAAACCATACCCCATATTGTTAAGGATTTACTAAAGATCTAACCAATAGAATCAAATTTAGACAGCGATTTCCACAAATACCATGTAGCTATACTTCTATAAGGTTTCCATTTAGAGGATACTTCAATCATATATTCTTGGGTAGGCAAATCAGATAAATTGTATAATTTTTGGATTGCCTTTTTTACTCCCAAATCGTTTAACGGAAATACATCTTCTCGCTGTAGGCTAAAGATAAGAAACATCTCTGCCGTCCACCTGCCAATACCTTTTACTTTAACTAATTCATTTATCACCTCCTCATCTTGCATATCGGGTAAATCCTGAATATTTAATTCACAGGAGATGATTTTCGTCGACAAATTTTTGATTGTTTCTATCTTCTTGAAAGACAATCCTATTGTAAATCTCAAGACAGTGTCTGATGTGGAAATAATTTGTTCAGGAGTGGGTAAAGTATCACCATACAGACCTATCAATCTGGAATATATGGCATTCGCAGCGTTGCCTGCAAGTTGCTGATATATTATGGATTTTAACAATGATTCAAAGAGATTTTCGTGAATTTGAATTGAATAATTTCCTATAGATTTGATTAATTTCCCTAGTAGCAGATCCTGCTTTGAAAGTAATTCTAAGGGATAGGGGTTAGTCATTGCTATACTAGGAGTCCTATAATCACGTTTTAAGTTTTAATTTGCTATCCAACATACATTCAGTAAATTCGGAACACACAGGATATTAGACTCTATATTTAATGCTTGCGACCACATTATTTGACCCGTTCCAAATTCGAGGATGACATAAAGATTAGATCATTGATCACTGACTTTGAATATCTTACGGAGACTAGATTACATATGGCAAAGAAGGATGGCAATCCTAAATCTGAGATATGTCAAGAATAAATTGAATAAACGGATAGTTTAGCAAGTCTAAGGGTGGGGTTTTAATAAGTAATAATTCCAGCTACATAAGAAATAATTATTTAAGATAATTATATTTTTTTGTTACATTGCCAAAGCTCTGTGATACATATTTTGTTTTTATCCAATACTTGTAGAGCTGTGTTCGGTTCAACAATGAGGGCAGAAAATTCTTCTATCAAGGGAATTAGTCAAAAGCCAATCAATCATATATAGGTCAGTATAAAGTACACTTGGTAACTAAGTTTAGATCGTGTTAATAATTATGTAATTAAGGTTTGATTTTTCATTAAGAGGTGCTATCCTGATTCTATAATTGACATGTTGCTTCCAGTCTACAAGGAGTCATTAGACATGATTTTACTAAATTGCAAATTCTTAATAACAATATTGATAATAAAGTTCTATGACATACAAGAAATCTATATCAATTTTATTTATTTCCTTGATGGCTATAATTTATGCCAGTATTTTAGCAATTCCTGATGTGAATATGCTTATTTATGCAACCTCATCGCTAGGAGAATCAATTCAGCAGAGCCAACAAGATCTTCAATCGACGATAAATAACCAAGTTCAACAATCAATTACAGATGCCATCAAAAACATAAACGATACTAATAATTCAAATGACAATACCGCCGCAAACAATCAGACACAAAATTCTGCTGGTACTTCAAATGATATGATAAAAGGAGGAATTACGAGCTTACAAAGTGATCCCTCTGATAATACCACTACTTGGATTCTGGGCGGTGTTTATAGAATGGAAAATCTTAGTTCCACATCCCCATCATTTAATGCATCATTTTATATGGTAAAAACAGATGGTAGTTCTTCTCATTCACATGACATCTATAACCTGTTTTTAAACACTCCAATAATCAATGATACAACAAGTAACTTGACACAGGTTAATGGTACGACAACTGTGACTATGAAAGAAGGACCCATAACCGATGTACCTACAAATATTACTTTACTAGGAAACAACGCTATTAGTATTTGGATAGACCCATCTAGAGTCAATAATCATTTTGGTGATTCCCTTATATATGGAACTCAGGAATTGAAATGTGTTGATAAAAAAGAACTTTGTAAATGAGTTCATTGCTGTATGAGTGCTAAAGGCCGATACTAGGTGTCGTACTCTGCATCATAAAGAGAACCTAACGAATGTTGGAAATCTACATTTGAATCTAGATTAAGGATAACTATAAACTCCTGTTTTAAAGCAATAACTTTTATCTGGATTACTTAATTTTTCATACCCTAAGAACTACTGACTCTGCTTTGACATCAAGACATATAATAATTCCAAATTAGCTAATTCTTAATGTGTTCGTCCCGAATATTGTTAAAATAGTAGTTCTAACCGGTTCCATTACTGGTCGCTGTGTATAAGTATACATGAATGTAACCAATTATTCTATGATTACATAATAATGATCTCCCAATACATTATATACTAAATTGACTATTGTATATCGATTTGAATTGGATTTTCCTAATTTTATTAACGGTTTGGAAATAATCAATAATCAAAATCTGTCATGGGTTTACCTGGAAAGACCCACTA
>DATEIH010000295.1:0-2797 GCA_035279165.1 Candidatus Nitrosocosmicus sp.
AGCTGCAACCTCTGCTACATCTCGAAGATCTACAAAGCTGACTCTAGAATTTTTTAAAGGAAGACAAAGGAATTTTTTGTTTGTCCTATATTTATAGATAAATTCTATAAAATTCTGCATATAATAGTTAGGTCTCAAAAATGTATAACGAAAACCAGAGTGTTTGATTATCTTTTCAGCCTGATTGTGTATTGTTCCAACATGGGTAGCTCGGCTTAATTCTACCCCCATATCTGATAGTTTAACAATGTGTTTTACTGAGTTTGTTTTTTGTGCCTCAGCAACAATTTTCCTAGTAGCATCTAATACGTTGAAATATGGTGTTATCAAGAATATCTTTTCTATACCCTCAAGTTTATGATGGGTAATGGATTTTAGATTATTGTAATCCATGTCAACGAAATTTATGATTCCCAAGTTCCTGAAAGCCTCAACTCTCTGTCTTACCAGGGGAAAAGAACAATTAATTGATCTAAGTGAAATATAGAATTTTTTATCGTATAAAGATAGAATTTTTACAAGTTGTTTTCCTACTCCTCCAGTTGCGCCCGTAACTAATATCGAAGTCATTTTGATCAGACTTTTATATCAAGATAATTGATTCGTATTGTGAGGTTGGAGTCCAGGAGAAGTTGAGTTCGAATGCCAATTCAAATCGAAATTTGTCGCCTCAGTTTCAATCTATATTTCAATAGCATCATTTGTTCTTTGAACATATGCATATCTCATTTGATCTATAACTTTAGAAATATTGCATACAAATTTTAAATCTAGTTTATATTGTATAGCCATATATATTGCAATGCATTGTTCTTTATTTATATTTTTGTTATGCTTTGTATAGCAATAGTAGACAAAGTTATATTATAGAAACAAGTAGTAATTATGTTGAATGAGGATAAAATAAAATGATTAAATCAACAAGAAACGATTCACCTGGACTGTCCAAATTGTTATCATCGACTAATGCGAACCCTTGTTATCATCTAGATAAAAAGATCGGAGTATCTACAAAAGAAATTACAAAATCCAAAGGTAGTCTCACAGTCTTAGCAATAAGGAATAGGCAAAGAAGAAAAAGAGGATAGTAAAGCAATGGATAAAACAAGAAGATCATCGTGAAACAGACACTCTTGAAAATTTTTAGATTTGAAAGTGATAAATTTGCATATTCAACGTACACCAAGACAGGAAGATCGTTAGTCTTGGCAAGGAATTTAAACAAATCACTTTTATCTGTTCTAATTGGATTGTTTTTCATATTCTTAACTATTGTGTCAACTAATGACTATGCATTAGGACAACATCATGGTGCTCCTCCTCCCCTGGCCACAATAGGAGATCGAAAAATAATTATGAATTTTACTACTGACCCTAAAGTTTTGGTTGCTGGCCAGGATACCAAACTAGATATGGGTTTGACCAACGAAAATACTGGAGAACAAATACAACATGTTACGTACAGGATAACAATTAGCAAAGACGATCAATCCAAAGTATCTGATTTTTTTCATTCACATCTTGGAGAATTAACAATTTTGACTAAAAATTCACCTTCCTCACATATTGTGGTAGGTGGAACATTCGATGTCCTGACTAATGCTTTGGTTCCAGATCCTTCAGGTAAGATAACAATCAATGGTCCATTATTTTCAGAAGCAGGTATGTATGAAGTAGACATAGAAATAACAACAATGGACAATGACATAACAGATTTACATGTCCCCCTACACTATCAATTTATGGTAAATAGTACTACAACAAATTAATATTAAAATTAAAATATTATTGTACATTTGCGATACAGTATAACAAATTTAATTAGATGATTCTTTTTCTTATCGTAATTTTTAGTAACTGTTAAAAATCTTCAAGTCAACTGCGTAAATCATAAACATACAGTTACTTTTGGTTCCTACTCTATATTCTAAAAAACTTACATCAAATTGTAGATTTAATAAAATCCTAGCTGGAGTCTGCAATGAATTCTTCATTGTTCCCAAATTTTCCTGTAGCCTCATTTACTTTAATTCGATACACTACGAGCTCACTTATTTCATTATTCTTACTATGCAAAAATGGCGATAAAAATGAGTGCTGAAATGCAAAATTTTCAATACCTAGATTATCATGATCAGAGGTTTCAGATGATAATGATTTTCTTTCTAAACTAGAAATGATTGATTTCATTAGAATCTCCAATCCATTATTTGCATCATCTCCTTTTAGTTCCTCAAAGGTTCCATTAACGATTACACTTTTCCAGTTGTTCATGTCTTTCATCCAATCAATTTCAAAACAGACATTGGGATTTTTCCGCATTATGCGAATTTTCAATCCATCCTTTGTATGCCCATAAATGTATCCATCATCATAAGCATAAGTGATGGGAATAACATACACCTTGTTACCATCAAAACAACCTAATCTACCTATTAATTCCGACTTTAGAAGATCATCAATTTGACTTTTATCCAAATCCCCCCACATAATTAAGGTATTGTATTCTCAAATATTAAAAAACTTATACAAATAATAGATTTTGACAGCTCTGCAAGGTTTAGATATCAAATCCTACTTATAGTGTCGCTTCTCAAAGTAATTTTCTTTATTCTCATTTTTTATTAAAATTAAGATTATATTGGAAACAATAATCAATATTTACAAGTTATTGATTGCCTCTTGCATTTCTTTTTCAGTTAAACCTTGATACTTCATGATTTTATCATAGACTGGTCCTTTAGTAACTATCTTTGGTCCTGGTTCTAGGATCGAAATAGCATGTTTGATCAAGTCA
>DATEIH010000296.1:0-4529 GCA_035279165.1 Candidatus Nitrosocosmicus sp.
TACCGATAGCTCAACTAAAGTATCCTCGTAAATCAATAACCAGTGTCGTAGGCCTACGACGGGAACCTTTCTCACAAAAATTTTTCCTGACTCTATTAGATTTGCTTTTAGGTATGCAAACTGTAAAGGGATTTGATTTTCGGGATTTCTTATTTTGAAAAGACTCTCTTGAAGCTCTATGCCAGGTCTGCCACCTTGAATATTTACCATGACATTTTCTGCAAATCTGTTAAGTATTTTGGCAGTTACATAGCTCTGTCCTATTTCAAATCGATCTATATTCAATAATACTTGAGATCTGATCAAAGTTGACTTTGGAATTTCACGAAATAATACTTCAGATATTGCGTCATAGAACAATCTTAAATCAATATTAAGTGGATGACTATTCTATTTACAATTTTCTATGATTCTAGCAAGAGACTTTCATTCAATTTGATGTCTTGCAATGTATGAATAGACATAGCTCTTTCAAATACAATTTAGTTTCATTCATGCCGCAAATAGGACACAATTTTTATAACATTTTAATATATTATTTTAACTTAGTCTATCTATCTTGATCAATCTTGATGAGTTAGTATTATTATACGATTATTTTGGTTATCCTGGTATTTTATTAGTGAGCTTTATTATCAGTATATTGTTCTTTTTACCGATACCTTACTTTCCACTTCCTCTCATAGCAGCATTTAACAAGAATCTAGATCCGCACATCATTTCTCTTTATGGAACAGTTGGTGCTGTTGCCGCAACAATGATCATTTTCTATCTTGCTTATTCCGGACGCAATATCATTTCCAAAAAATCAAAAGGTAGAACATTATCACTTCAAAAACTTGTAGGAAAATATGGATGGATAGGGGCACTTGTTGCTCCAATAATCCCATTTTCCGAAAATTTCATCTATATAACATTGGGACTTACAAAATACAATCCATGGAAGTTCGCAGTTTCAGTATTTGCTGGAGTTTTTTTATATAACGAGTTTATTGTATGGCTCGGAGTATTGCTAGGACGACCATTTGTTCAGAGCATTATTTCACAATTTACAGATACAAGCAATCCTACTGCCATTATCATAGCCATAATTCTTAGTATCGCTGGAGTTTTGGTTACTTTATACTTACTGTTAAAAATAAATTGGAATAAAATCATTGAAAAAAGGTTTCCATGGACCAGAACTGACAATTCAGATGAATAATCTACTCCTATCTAATGAAATAAAAGACCATTCTGATTTGGTTTTTACTGGTTACTTTTTATGATACCAAATTAGAGTCTTTATATTGCTGCGTACGTAAAGAATAGTAGTAGTAAATCTTAATTAGATAACCAGTTATTTTATATATATTGCATTATTGGGTAGGTTCCTTTTGTCGTATATTGGATAAGACACAGCGTAATCCATTATTCCCTGGTGGCGTTACAGCTATATCAGATATCATAAAGATAGTTGGGGATATGGGAAATCAAATTCCTGACAAGTCGTGGATGCTATACTTATTGGAATTATTCAATATTCGCAATATTCCCGTTGAGTTGAATCTAATTTGCCAGTTTGATAATCAAGATTATTTTGAGGCAATTTTTCAAGGTATTAACAGATACAGGTTCAAAAAAGTATTACCAATCGTTGGTCATTCATATCTGCGAATAATAATGATGTACGAGAAAAATAGACTGGTTAGATTTAGCCTTACTGATCAGATTAATGGAGACATAGAAACCTTTGATTTTCCTCTTGATAATATGAATTTTGATTATGTTGGAGGGAATCAATTTACCGGGATTGAGTGGTGGAACAAAACAGGTAATTTTCCTTATTCAATCAGATACAATGTAGAAGTTTCCCAACTTATGTTTGGATTTTTAGATAGGACAGATCCCGACTCAATAACTTTTGTTCCTCATAATTCACTGATACCAAATAATGATAACTCCGGAGCAGCTTATCCTGTATCATTTCGAAATATAATGTTAAAAGATGGGTGTGTTTGTTATTCAGTTGAACCTGGTAACTGTAGTAATGGAATTCATTATAGCATATAATTGAATTGCAAGACAGGATTTACTCGACTCCATTTAAGGAAATTAGACCTGATCTTGAGCTCTTTAAGGAAAGTTAAAGTTTAAAACATACTATATCTGAACTATTTTTAATTGATAGGCTGGATTGTTCTTATATTGGCTATTTTAGTTATTTTGGCAGCGGTGGGACTAGGCTGGGATACATTTTTTGGTGGTGTTAAGAAGGGCGCAGAGAAAATAAGTAGTCTTCCAGAAGTAAAAAACCTAACCGACAAGGCAAAAAGCGAATTTGATAATATCATTGGTAACTCTACATTTGATGTTATTGCTATCTTCCAGAAGACTATGCAATTTTAAATTCTACTTTAACTGTGTTATGGAAGGGATTTGCCAGCTCCGTGTTTGGCATCCCTTCCATCATTGTTGATCCATTTGGTACTCTCAGTGAACGGAGCCAAAAACCGAAAGTTTTTCTTAATTATTAATGCACAACAAAATTTAAAACGATATACTAAATATGCAGCTTATTATCCAGTTAGATATTCTCTCACAATCAGCTTATAATACAGGCTAATTCATAATGGAATTAATTTAAGTAACAGATTTAAATGATGGAGTCGAATATTATGCATGTTCCAAATTACCTTGAAAAACGGAGGAGGTATTTGAATGGCACAGGAAGTCTCTGGTAATGATAATCTGAAATGTCATCTATGTGGCATTATGTTTTCCACACAACAGGAAAAACAGCAACATATGAAATTGGAGCATCAGAATAAGGAAGAGCCCACTGGGGTTGGTTAATAATACCACAAAACTAAATTTTTTTCAGTTTGATCAAATATAAAACATTCAACTTTGATTAATTCTTACTGGTTCTAGTTATAATTACCCTGTACAGTAATGTTCTAAAAATTATTTCATTAAAATTCTAATTTTGTAAATTGTAACTGGTTTATAAATATTAATAGGCTTACTAAAATATGAAACATATAGGTTATTGGGCATCACAAGAACAATATTCAATGCAGCAATTGATTGATTTTGTACAAGAAGCCGAAAAAGGAGGGTTTGAAACAACGCTTACTAGTGATCATTTTCACCCATGGTCTCATACCAACGGACATGGAAACTTTACTTGGGTATGGATTTCAGCCGTTGCCGAAAGAACAAAAAAAATGAAATTGATGACCGGGGTTACGGCAGGTGTATATCGATATAATCCTGGAATAATTGCACAAGCATTTGCATCATTGGATGTATTATACCCTGGACGAATTGGACTTGGTATCGGTTCGGGTGAAGCTATGAACGAAGTACCATTGGGATTTGATTGGCCATCCGCAGAGATTAGAGTTGAAAGGACAATCGAAGCTATTCAAATCGTAAACACACTATGGAACAAGACCGAAAATTTGAATAATTCAGAGAAATTCTCAATTACTGATTCTAAAATAAATAACAGTTATCCTACTAGTATAGATAAAGATGGGTTTGTAACATTTAATGGAAAATATTTCAAAATAAGAAATGCAAAATTGTATACTCCTCCTTCAACAACTATTCCATTATATATGGCAGGTTCAGGCCCAACGGCAATTAAAGCTGCTGCTAAGTATACTGATGGCTTGATTACAACCACAAAACCTGATGGAGCTAAAGAAGTATTTGATATATTCGATAATGCAGCACTAGAGGTAAACAGGGATCCAGTTTTACTCCAAAAAATAGCGAAACCAAAAGTGTCTTATTCTGAAGATTATGAGAAAGCTTTCAAAGCATGTGAGTTTTGGCGTACTACCCAAATTGATAATGCATTTGATACTGAAATAAGTGATCCTAGGATTTTAGAACGAAAGGCAAAACAGGAAGTATCTGATGACGAACAGAAAAAATCCACAATTATCGTTACTTCTATAGAGGATCTGATTTCTCCAATCGAAAAATATTTTCAGGCAGGATTTACACAGTTATATATTCACAGCACCAGCCCCGATGAGATTGAATTTATCAGATTATTTACAAAAAAGGTGTTGCCCTATTTCTACCCTAAATAAGAGCATAGGTTTGTATATCCAAATTTATGATCTACCAATACTCCAATATCACTGGCGATATTGTTAACGATGTATTTGAGTAGAATCAGACATTTGAGTTGAACTTCTAAATGTAATATTGTGCAAATAAAGGTAAGTATTGGCATTAGCTAAAGTTTCAGAAAACGATAGAAAAACCATTATTTGGAATTTCATGGAAGAGTTGTGGGAAAATTATGTAAATGCGACGGAAAATAATCTACCCACCAAATTCAATCTATTGGGTTTTTTTAACTTTGGAATTCTAAGGGATGGTTTTACAGAGAATGATAAAATTTCTGTAATCAAAGAATATGCAAAGAAAAAAGGTTTCGTCAAAATAAAGGGAACGGAAGTACAAATAACTATGAAGGGGCTAAAGGAATTTCAAAAAGATATCCATAATTGGGATACAATGAAATA
>DATEIH010000297.1:0-3161 GCA_035279165.1 Candidatus Nitrosocosmicus sp.
CCCAGTCTAGTGCTGCATTGAACTGCTTTAAATTATTATCAGGAGTAATACTAGGGAACAGATCTTTTACTTCTGGGATAGGTATGGTTTCAAGGAAATTGGGATGCAGTTTGAGCCATCCTGATCCCAAGCCATCAGACAAAAGTGCTTTTACTTCCTGCGAAGTGACAGGCGTATCATTTGCAATTCTATTTATAACATCAATAACCCTTGTTTGAGGTTCAGGACTAGGAGGAATACTCTCTTTTCCACCACATGTTGTAGCAATAAGCACAAGTCTGTTAACCTTCTCTGGATAGGCTACGGCAAGCTGCTGAGTGATGAAAGACCCTAAAGAGTATCCAAGAACGGTTGCATTTTGGACTTTCAATGCATCAATTAATCCCGCAGTATCATTAGCAAATTGTTGGATGGAAAACGGCTTGATACCAGTGGAAGTGTTTCCAACTCCGCGGTTGTCAAATACAATTACCGTGTGATTAGCAGAAAGAGTATCTATGAGGGAAGGTTCCCAGTAATTCATATCGGCCTGTGCGGGACTGATAAGCAAAATAGGGTCACCTTTACCAAACATTTTGTATGCCATTTCAATATCTCCAACGTGAACTTTTTGTAATGGAATGTCTTGTATGTTTACCAAATTGTTGGTATCGCTTGAATTGGTCTGGGTAGTATTTGATTGACCGTTCACCATATTAGTAGAACCGTTGACCACTGTCATACTTGAGAAAATTAGAGTCGAAATAACTGCTACAATGAAGATATGATCTTTTCTTATCTTACTATCACTATACATAACCAAATTCACTCAAGGAAGTATATAAAGAGGATAAAGTCTTGTTTGAAGATTATCTTGGTCAAATTATCACTCTTTAAAACCAATTTTTAAAGATGAAGAGATCGCGGGTTCAAATCCCGCACCTCGCACTTTTTCTGCGGGATTTGACCACAAGCATAAAGTAACTTTGGTTAATCCTCATAGAATGAAATAGAAGGTCGAGCAACTTAACGCAGTAATCTTTAGAAGTATAATTAATAGTTATTGTTATATGTCCTATTAATACTGGCTTATTATGTCGATAAATCAGTCAAGTTTACCTCTCATGTTCTTATTCCCTATCTTATTAATTGTAGTAGTGACACTCATCTCTACTATTTCCAGTGTAAGTGCAACGAATAATATGTTATCACAAAATGGTGATAGCAATGCCGTACAAGAAACTGAACAATTTCAAATGTCTGATCAAGGTAATCAGGTGATATCAGGAGGTGCCAGTATAAATTCAGGTAATAATATACAATGTAATAGCCAGATCAATTCAAAGACTACATCTAGTGTTTCTGACAATATATGTGATATTGATGATCTAAATGGACCTAATCCTAATGAGGACAAAGTAAAAATAAAATTAATAATACAATATATTGTCGATCCCGGATGTGTACCAGGTCAGACTAGAGATCATGGCTGTAATGGTGGTGCAGGGACGTATACAATAACTTCTGGAACATCTGTCATATCTAGAGGAACTACTACTATAGGGGATGGGCAGGTGGGGAAGACTATTGAGGTATCCGCACCATATAACCGCTTTATAACAGTTTATTCCCAAGTTCAGCCAGTATTAATAGGCTATAATGGTTATGAAGTTAGTTCCAGTCATATTGTTACCAAGCCAGATGAGTTTACGTGTACTGAAAGACATGGTCTAGTAGAATCCATAAATTGTACCACTTTCAATGCTACAATGGATGGCCAAGAAAAAGTATTTTTCCTTGTTTTTAATATAGATGGAATACTAACATGAGTGATACTGAATCACCAGTATAGAAAGATAGTTCACTAATTTGAAATGATGATGTAATCGCGTGAGTATGATTAAATGTTAACCTTGTTAAGTTCAAAGTGGCTATCTAGTATTGATAACACAATAGTATTCAATATTTGATCCAAGATATTTAATCCAGGAGTCAGTAGTATTAGGGCAGTAATCTTTAGAAGTATATTTGATAGTCATTGTTATAAAGACATTTGAAAGTAGAATTGCATGAATAAAACAGACATAGTAGAAATCATTCAAAAAAGGGGTATTCAATTAACGATTCTCTCGGTTGTATTTGTTGGAATGATGGTATTTCTGGTTCCAACTCTGATTGAAAAAGCAGATGCAAGGACTGATGTAACTATAACGTCAACTGCGGGTCCATTTTTCAATGCAGATGTTCATTTGGTGAAAGGTAAGTTTTGGAACTTTCCAAGGTTTATCCCTCAAGATTTCCCAATGGTAGTAAAGTGGACTTCATGGGGTGGAGGAATAGTTGGTGGCGGTGATGAAATAGGTCGCTTTACTGGTAATGTCAATTTACTAGGAGGAGAACATCCGCGGGTATCATTAGAATATAAGAATCCAACAAATGTTAATGAAAGGAATGAGTGCAGTATTGTGGTTAGTCCTCCATTGATAGGTACTTGCCAGATACCTCCTAAAGGATGGTCAGTGAGTGCTGTCTTTAATATATCCTTCAGAGACCAAAATAGTGATAACAATGACTGTGATATACTGACCAAATTTGGCAGTGAACAAACAAAGATAATCAAGGAGAAACTACACTGCTAACACGTGAATAGAACCGATCTATTCATTTTTGGTAATGCAGTAGTTAAGTTCAATCCCATTAGGGTCAAACCGGAATTCAGAGATAGAATTTGCAGTATCATCTGATTTACCTTTCCTCTCTTGATTGTTACACAAATCATAGCTCATCAATTTCATATCGACATAGCCAATTTCTGCACAGACAAGATTTACTACAAAAAAGATAAGCGGTAGACTTTTAAATTGTCAAAATAACAATAAACAGATTCAATAAGATCGTCAGGGGGTTTTCTACGTTCGAGAACAACGAAGCGAAGTGCGGGTCATAATTATACATAGGAGGGATCGCGGGTTCAAATCCCGCACTTCGCACTTTTAACTCGGGATTTGAAATAAAACCTGTAGTTTATTATATGGTTTATATGATATTACTGTTGATTAAATACTGCACCGCTATTGATTTTATTTGAATCAGCCCCTCCATTTGAATCACCTGTATTGCCTGAACCACTGTCATCATTGAATGTTCCTCCTTCAATAATCTTGTCTGGATTAACTGTATTT
>DATEIH010000298.1:0-2688 GCA_035279165.1 Candidatus Nitrosocosmicus sp.
CAAACCAGTTTCAACTACTGTGGGCCTATTATTTATGACACACGTTCTTGATGTATAAGTGGTAAGGACAGGCTTGAGTACTTTAACTGAAAAATTTGATTTTGATAAATTATTTTTGAATGGTGTTGGTGTTGATTCATCGTTTTGTTCTGATTCAAAGGTCGATGCTGCACCTGTATCATTTGTTACCTGAGGATTAGAATTGACATTGTTAAGAATAGGCTTTTCAACAGGGGCAAGGGAGGAGGCTTCGGATGGGGTTGAGGGTGAGGGTGAAGGCTGGACTGTAACCGTTACTCCTGGAGCATCACTCCCTTTATTTGATACAATAGTATATTCTGACATCATTCCTATTGTGAGAACATCTCGACCAATGGGACTCAAATGATCTGTATTTGGATTCTGGAATTTAGTTTTTTTGCAAAGGTTAACAATTTTTATAAGATCATGTTCACTGAAATCACTTGTAGGGGTCTTTAACGATAATCCGGTATTAGTAACGATATCCTTTGCTTTTTCATAAGAAAGCTTCTGAAAAGACGAACTTAAGATTTTTGGTAAAGACATTTTTTGAGTTTGGAATTTAGAAATTGCTTTTTTCAAAGTTTTTAGATCCATATCAGAAGGATGGGGCAAGATTTCTTGTGCAGGATTAGGCATTATTGATGTCCTTCTATTAAATTGAAATATACCATCATCCGTTTCAAAGGTTATAGATGAATATGGATTTACAATACTGGTTTCAGAAACATATTCATAAATTTTGTTCTTAGTAATAGGGACCAACTTTGCCCTCAAAATAACTTCTATCCGAAAACCAGATGTGTCCTGAATACGAGAGTGCTGCTTAGGCAGCAATTTTTTTGATAATACAATAGGTTTATTGGTTCCAATATCAGTTCTTAACTCAAAATAATATTCATCCTTCTCATCAATTGATTTATTCCATATTTTTATTGGAAAATCGGTATCTTTTGTAGAAAAAGCCGCGACCATTTTCAAACCAACTCCAAAGAGTCCCCTTTGTTGTTTCTCCATGTATTTAGCAGAAGTTAG
This sequence comes from Candidatus Nitrosocosmicus sp., assembly GCA_035279165.1. Taxonomy (GTDB): domain Archaea; phylum Thermoproteota; class Nitrososphaeria; order Nitrososphaerales; family Nitrososphaeraceae; genus Nitrosocosmicus. The sequence goes on from DATEIH010000298.1 coordinate 1,057, forward strand.
AAAAGAGCAAACGGCTATGGGTAGTTTATCCGAATTTATCCCGGTTCCATTATCTTCACACGCCAACATCCATAAATCGTTAGATTGATCAAAAATTCTTAATGAAATCTTAATAGACGGAAGAATCGAAAAACTTTCGCAAGAGTCCAACGAGTTTTCTATCAACTCTCTAATGGCCATGTATAAAATACGTTCACCGGTAAATCCAGCTAATGCGGAATTATCCACAAAAAATTCGGACTCTGCCTTCTTATTGTAAATAATCTTATACTTTTCTAGTTTTGTTGTTGATTGTGAGGTATCCCTCTTTAATTCTTCAACTTGTACTTTTACTTTGTTTTCGGCAGAATCTAAGACCGTGGAGGCAGATTTATTCGGCATCGGCATCAAATACCTTAACTAATATCTTATTTGATTTAATCGTTGTTCATGTCCCTTTATTATGTGCTTAACCTAATCGATTTGAGAACCATATGGTGTAGATGAATTTTTCAGTTCCTTTAAAGTAGGTGGAAGAATTTCTACATAATACCGTTTTCTCTCCTTCTGAATAACTAGATAATCGGAGCCAGAGCCAACTATATTTCCATTCAATAAATCTTTAATTTTCAACCAGAGTAAATAAATACATTAGTTAATATTTTTGGTTTTCCATGATATAGAATTTGATTTTATTTTGGGTCCGACGTTATGATGCTATCAATCAATCATTCAGTTAACATAACAACCAACTATTTTTACTTTAATTGGTTTTTAAACAGTAGTGTAAAAATATTTAAGAATTCAACAACCAGTGTATTCTATGGACGCCAGATGTGTAAATTGCAACAGCAAGGCTAATTTCGATATTGAAAAGAATAGGATAAAATGCGAAAAGTGTGGAATGGAAATAGATTACGATGATTATATTGAACAGATGAAAGAAAAAGCTGTTACTTTAGCAGATAATTTTCAATCAAGTTCGGATAAGCGAGGATTTTAGGTTATCTAAAAAAAATTTACCTGAATGCGATTAGTTTGCTAGACAAGAAATAATAGTATAGTGTGAGAATTTCTTGGAACTAATAAAGGCCGATGAGGATTAAGGTAATTTTTAGCAAGATTAATTAAGGCTGAAAATTTATCTAATAAAGACTTTGGTAGAATTTAAAGTAGTTATTTCAGATTCAAAAGGTAAAAGCACTAGTCAAGAGTTGAAGGATAAGAGTGCTCAACCACTATTAGGTTCTAAGCTTGGAGACATATTAGAATCATCTATTTTAGGATTTAAGGAAGGGAAAATAAAGTTAACCGGCGGAAGCGACAAATCAGGTACACCTATGAGATCAGACCTACATGGAGCCACAAAAAAATACGTACTCATGACACGGGGAGTTGGAATGCGAAATCTTGCACCCGGAGAAAGAAAAAGAAAATTGGTTAGGGGAAATATGATCACAGAGGAAATCTATCAATTAAATTGTCGACTGATTGATGCAACATTGCCTGAAAAAGAGCAACAACCTTCAACACAAGAAGAAGCCCAGGAAACTAAATAAATTCAAAAAAATATTTCTCTAACATTCATCTCAAAATTAACTGGCTGGCTTTGTACTTTAAGTAAATTAATATTTGAAAGAAAAAATACAACAG
>DATEIH010000299.1:0-2649 GCA_035279165.1 Candidatus Nitrosocosmicus sp.
TCGGCATGACGGAGGAAATAATAAAAGTTAATAATAAAAAGGCGATAATTATTGCCTTGTTTATCAGACTATTTTTTTTAAAACAATATCAGTTCCATCTGACCACGAGTAAATTAGTATTTTCTATAACTTCAATAATCTAGTTTTAGTCGTTGTAAGAGAGAGAGCAATACTGTGAATATATCAAACTTTCTAATGTTATTGTGACTGGAATTTCATATTAGAAAAGTAAAGCGCTAAGATTAGTCCAGTCAATAATAGTGAGTTATTTAATGGCCATCTTGTATTTGTATTTTCTTAAAACTACAATCATGATTAAATAGGATGGTTTGACATTCTAATAATACGTTTGGTTTATGCATCCATGGTCAATAAAATCCTTCTTGCGGCACTTTGGAGCTGACTATAGGCTACTAGGACAAGAAGGAGCTCAAATAAATAATATTGCTCCACTTGATAAAGGAGGAGACTCTGATATTTCCTTTTGCTCTTCAGACGATAAGGAGGGCTTAGAGTGTATATTAAATTCTAACTCAGGAGTTATTCTTTGCAAGAAAACCCTTGCAAATAATATTCAACGGATCATTGGAACTAGTAATCGCTTTCCAAGGCTCTTTGTATTTGTGGATAACCCTAGGCATGTGTTTATAAAAATAGCCAAGTTGATCAAAGGTTACAAAGATATTAGAAAAGGTATATCTAAACATGCTGTTATTGCAGATTCGGCTAAAATAGGTAAAGATTGCTATATTGGTGATTTTACAATAATCGGAGACGATTGTATAGTGGGAGATAATACTGTAATAGATTCTAGGGTGGTGATAAGAAATGCCAAAGTTGGAAACGACTGCGTTATTCAACCAGGCAGTGTAATAGGCCAGGAGGGATTTTCTTTTGAGAGAGATAGTGCAAGTTTAGAGCTAGAAAAATTCCCACATTGTGGTAAAGTGTTAATAGGCAACAATGTAGAGATCTCTGCCAACTGCTCTATTGCTCGTGGCTCCATCTCTGACACCGTAATTGAAGAAGGAACTAAAATTGATGCTCTATGCCACGTTGCTCATAATGTTCATATTGGCAAGAACACCCAGCTCACTGCAGGTGCTGTAGTAGGAGGAAGTACTGAAATAGGTAATAATTGTTGGCTTGGGCTTAACAGCACTATCAAGCATAAAATAAAGATAGGTGAAAATGCAATAGTAGGATCGGGTAGCTCCGTTATTCGCGATGTTGAGGACAAAGATATCGTTGCAGGTATTCCTGCCAAATCCATAAAGCACAAGATAAACATAAGCGAGGATAAGCTTTTCTTGATGGGAGGACAAGAATCTGATAAAAAAGTGGAACTAGAAGGTCAAGAGAAAGAGAAGACTAAACTACAAAGACATACATTCTCAAAGAAACATTTTGTAGTCAAACAATGGGGATTGACAATTATAAGTTTAGCAATTAGTGCAATACCCTTTGTATCCCTTTAGAAAAATAATAACAATTCGTGAAATCCTTATAAAATAAAATGGTAGTAAATCCAAAAATGGGTTAGAGTATGGATATGAATATACTAATAAATTCTGGCGTGCTGGGTTGAGCGATTACATTATGAAGAGATATTAAACAGTTACGGTGGGTTTCGTAATAGATACATTACGAGTCCAAATTCGACTTTTATTTTAGATCATAATGATTCGTAATCTTAACAACGAGCCTTCTGGTAGTAAATGGTATTTAATATTAATATATTAGGTAAATATATCGCGATTAATCACTAAATATTTTCGCGACAGCCATGATAAGATATATTAAGAAGTTGAAATCATCATTTCATAATAAATTTTGGCATAGATTTACTTTTTGTGTGATCATCGTAGGGAATATAATTATTATCATATTAGAGACCACTAAGTTTGGGCGCGTGGGGATTAGTGACAAATTTGACTATATAAATGGATTCATGAACACAATTAATGTAAAATAAAGAGAGATTCTCTGTTTGGAAGATAAGGTGTCTTTCATATTTTCTTTGATTACATGACGCAGCGAGTTATGAGTTACCTATGATCTCTACATGGGGGATATGGATCTAAAAAGAGTATATTTGTATCATCATGATGGTTGTATGTGTGGTCTAAAGATGTCAAATTGAATCAATAAATCACCATATATCAAAGTTTGAAATTTATAGAAGCATCCTTTATTCAACTAAGTTTATTGTTCTCTATAATGGTGATATCTAGATTCAGTCATTCGAATATGCTTGCAAGTATACCAGTGTCATTCTTTAGGACAGTTTTTACAATTTCTGACCAGTCTACATTTTCAACGTGTTCCATTCTTCTAATATGTTGCATAATTTCAAATACTTCATCGGTGTCTTTGTAAACCAATGTTGCGATAAGATTAATCTTTGGACTACCCATTCTAATTGTAACTTGCAGTATGTTTTTACGATATTGGTTTAGAATTTCCTTTGCGATTTGTTCACAATCTCCTTTTGAAACATCTACCAATAGATCAGCAAGTCTCAGCCCAAATTTTTTAGGGTCTAGTTCATATTTATGCTGCAAAAATCCAGATTTCTCGATAAAACCTCTTCTTCTTTGGATAGTAGATAGAGGAATCTTTAACTTAAGTGAAATTTCAGAGGATTTT
>DATEIH010000300.1:0-2522 GCA_035279165.1 Candidatus Nitrosocosmicus sp.
ATTTCCAAGGTTTCCAAATCCTATTCTAACGTGAGGGAATAGTATGATCAAAGACAACAAAACCAAAGATTACAAATCAATAATTCAACAAAGAGTTGCGAAAAATTCTAGAAAAAGAAAGATCTTAAATAATTTTATGACTGTATTGTTATTTGTTTTTGTAATAGTTGCGATTATACCTTTAGCATCCATTTTGTTTGAAGTATTTAAGAATGGTGTTGGTGCTCTAAGCTTTGAGTTTCTAACCAGTCCTCCTGGTGCACTGGGGTCAAGCGAGGGGGGTATTGGTCCAGCCATCCAAGGCACTTTAATAGCTGTTGGACTTGCCTCTTTAATTGGAGCCCCGATTGGAGTTCTAGCAGGGGTATATCTATCCGAATATTCCAGTTCTAGCAAACATTTTGCATATTTCCTTAGACTCTTTAATGATGTATTGACTGGTATTCCCTCTATTGTAATAGGAATTACGGGATATATCGCACTTGTACTAACACTTGGATCATTTTCAATCCTGGCAGGCGCCTTTGTTTTATCAATAATAATGATTCCTATTATTGCAAGGGTTTCAGAAGAAACATTGAAACTAGTGCCAAATACTCTAAGGGAGGCAGCATATGGTCTCGGCCTTCCAAAGTGGAAAGTGGTATGGCATATTGTAATAAAGGGATCCAAAAGCGGTATATTAACAGGTATCGTACTTGCTATATCTAGAGTTGCTGGTGAAACGGCACCATTAATAATGACTATTCTAGGAACTAGTCTATTTTTCAGCGGCTTTAATGCCCCTGTTGATGCTTTACCTTTAAGAATCTGGAGATTGGCTTCGCAGCCATACCCAGCAGCTCATGAACAGGGTTGGGGTGCTGCATTGGTACTTATATTGCTCATATTGGCATTAAGCGTTGCCCTAAGAATGTTTGCACAAAAAAGGAGTATTAAGACGTTCAAAGGAGCTACCTGATAATTTCTCTACCTTATCTATATAATACTATATATTTCGTATAGAAAACAAATATTATGATTTTTTGGTTAACAAGAATATCTCGTGGGTAACTTGGACAACTCCTTAAAGTCTTCTATTAATGAAGAGATTGATAGTATTTCAGAGTATACTAAAACCAAGGCCGCAGCTGATAACACTACTACTACTGCTAATGAAGATAAAATTTCACCTTATATTAGAGCAGAGACTGAACACACGTTTGATTCAGAATCCAAAATAGAAAACCCCAAACTATCTGTCCAATCTTTAAAAGCCTGGTTTAGTGGTAAAATAGCTCTAAAGGATATTAATCTAGATGTTAAGGAAAATTGTGTCACCGCATTAATCGGTCCATCAGGATGTGGTAAAACAACCCTGTTAAGATGTATTAATAGGATGCATGATTTAACCCCAAACGCAACAGCTGATGGCAAAATTATTTTAGACGACGTAAATATTTATGATAAACAATCAGATCCTGTCCTTATAAAGCGACGAATGGGGATGGTCTTTCAGAAACCAAATCCATTTCCTACTATGAGTATATATGATAATGTAGCAGCTGGCTTGAAACTCAATGGCATTAAGGATAAAAATTTGATAAAGGATATAGTTTACGATAGCTTGAAGGGAGCTGCATTATGGGAAGAAGTAAAAAATGATCTTGAGAAACCAGGAATAAGTTTGTCAGGTGGCCAACAACAAAGACTTTGTATTGCCAGAGCCCTTGCGATGCAACCTGAAATTCTCTTGATGGACGAGCCTACTTCTGCTTTAGATCCTATTGCATCTTCAAAGATAGAAGAGTTGATGAATGATCTTAAGAAGAATTTGACTGTGATAATTGTAACTCATAATATGCAACAAGCAGCCAGAGTTTCAGATTATACTGCATTTATGTATTTAGGAGAGTTAATCGAATTCGGTCCAACCGATCAAATATTTAAGTATCCAAAGAAAGAATTAACTGAAAGATATATTTCCGGCAAATTCGGATAAACCTGTCTATAAATTTCTAAACGCTTTCAAATTGGTACGATTACTTGATTTGGGGCTAACTAAGATTAGCAGCATTATTTTTGATATGGCTAGGTTAGCTGAAAATACAGTGTCCAAGGCCATTACTTCCTATCAGGATAATGAGGTCTCCACAAAAAATCAAATATTTGAGTCGTCTGCAAAATTGCGCTTTCTTCAGGATGAAGTATCGGAATTATGTATAGAGTTGATAGCTCGATTCCAGCCTGTAGCTACAGACTTGAGATACATAAAATCTTGCATGGAGCTATCTTACGTTTTTTCAAGATTCGGTAGATATGCTTATGATATTATTACAGTACTAGAAATTCTTGGACCATTAGACTTGTGCGATAAGTCATCAGTAATGCGCATGTCAAAACTTGTTTTAGAGATGATGGATCTTGGGATATCCGCATTACGATTACGGGATAATTCTTTATTAGCCAAAATTTATGAAATGGAGGAAATGGTTGATGTGTTATATAGGAAAAGTACACGTGAATCATCTCAAATTGTCATT
>DATEIH010000301.1:0-2142 GCA_035279165.1 Candidatus Nitrosocosmicus sp.
TGGTTATAACCTCCGGCTCAAGTTCGTTAATGAACTTTAATAATTCATCAATTCTATATGAATCCGATTGTATTTTATTGTTCTTAGAGTGGTAACCCAGCACCATATATTCTTGATTTTTGCTTTGATCTGAATTGGGACCTGCCGATACTATGGTTATTTCGCTAACCATCTAAGTCAGTTTTATATATTAAAATACTTCAAATAAAATTGTTAGCAGAAATTCATTTTGGTATTTGATTGATATTTACTATGTGCTAACAGAACCCATATGTGATAGTTAACTGATGGTTTTGCTAGTAAATAATGTCTCCCTGATCCAGCCGACCATCAGTAATGCTACCCTATTCAACTACTAATATAATGTAATCATGATATAATCTATATTTTGTATTATCAGCACACCGGTTAATGTTTTTTGATAAAATAGGAAAGAACAAAAAGATTAACTTGCGGTTTCATCTATGGGTTTATTTGCTGAAAGATTGATTATCCATAGGGACGATGTTGGCATTACCAATAAAAAAAATTAAAATTCTTTCGTAAATATATTTTTGCAGACCTGAATCTATTATATAATAACTAAGCCCTCCAACTCGCACTCAATAACTCTTAGCAACTATATTATCGATAAAATAGCGATGAATCCTAAATTACAACGTATTTCTAATAGTGGATAGCGTTATCATTGTGTGGCTTTGAATTAAATAAAATGATTTTAACTAAATTGTAAACTAACATATATTAACCTTATTTTATGCTATATTAACTATGTTATCCAAGTTCCAGTATCTAGAGGTGATAATATGTCAATCGAATATTTGAAAGAACTAATATCTTATTCAAAAGATATAAAAAATCATCGGAATAGCAGTGATAAACATATATCATTACCAACTAGAGCATCTACACGTAAACATTTGACAGATAATGGGAATCATAAAAAGATTCCTCCCCATCCTAATGTAGGTAATAATAACAAATACAGAGTCTTGTTAGCGGAATCAAACTCCGGGGTTCGAGCAGTGATCAAACTATATTTAGAAACTATGAACTTAGATTACAATGCTGCTGATAACGGTAATAAAGCTTTGCGTCTTTTTTCTAACACAATTAAAAAGAGAGGCAAGAATTATGATGTGGTGTTACTGGATTCTCATCTAGAGGGGCTTTCTGGATTAGAAGTTGCCATACATATTCATAAATATTGCCCTCACCAAAGAATTATGATAATGAGCACTTTACCAAGGGAGCACCTATCCAATGAATTACTAAACCTGGCCAAAATACATGAGAGTGATATTTTTACACGACCATTTAGACTTTCTGATTTGATTTGTTCGATAGAGCCGATGTACTAATTTCTTATTGTTTACATTTAGCTAATATTGTTTTTTCTCACTTACTCATTTAGTTTTACGCTTTAGTACCAAAATCCCTTGCTGTAAGAGCTTTTGCCATTCGCATTAATTCAGTAGTCGAATTGGTATATACTACCTGATTAATAGCAAACGGAGACAAATAGGTGTTACTATGCACTATACATTTTTTCTTTGGGACCGAATTAGGATAACATAACATATAATTATGAAAAAGGGGTTTTTTAGATCCCACTGGCAGATCAGTCTACTATTGCCATAAATATTCTTCATTTAATCCTTTTAAATGAATAATTGTAATTCAGATCCGAAATTGATTGATATTCTTTTCTGCATCGGTAGAGTTTTGGAACCAACTAAAAGAAATTCTTTTTTTTACGAATACTACCTGTGTTCTGAATAAGAGGACCATTATGTACATGGGTGCTGGTAGACTTTCTCAATAATGAATTAGATAATGGACTTGGGTCTATCTATCTATCCAATAATCTTGTTTATTATTAGTCTAATTCCAATTGGTAGCACCTTAAATAATAATTAATCACAGGTTTCAACGATGATTTTGTTTTTCACTTCTGGTAATCCATTATGAGAGAAAAATATTGAATTATCTGGTTGAAATAGCTTAAAATGTTATAAGCAATGAACTCACGAAAATCTAAGGGAGCTGAGAAATGATTGATTTTTTCTGATATTGAAAAAGCAGGAGATTTGGCAGATCAAGTGGCCTTGCAAATTAAGAATTCCAACGGCAATCTAAGAG
>DATEIH010000302.1:0-18579 GCA_035279165.1 Candidatus Nitrosocosmicus sp.
CTATAGCACCACAGAGCGATAAATCCAAGAAGGACGAGTCAAGCTCCACCTACAAACCTTCTACCACCAAAGAATCAAGCTCCACTGACTCTACTGACTCTACTGACTCTATAGCACCACAGAGCGATAAATCCAAGAAGGACGAGTCAAGCTCCACCTACAAACCTTCTACCACCAAAGAATCAAGCTCCACTGACTCTACCGACTCTACCGACTCTACTGACTCTACTGACTCTATAGCACCACAGAGCGATAAATCCAAGAAGGACGAGTCAAGCTCCACTGACAAACTTTCGAATACAGCCGTTAAAAAACCAGTTGAAATTACCAAGGTTATATCTCCAACCAATACAAATCCTTCTAGTGAGAGCCAACCTCTGGAATCGGGGGCTTAGGATAGTCTATAACCTAATTTTTTTGTCATTTTTTTTCGGTTAAGACAATTTACAGACTGAAGACCTCAAATATTATGCAATATTCTATCTCGTATAAAGATTGATAGTTAATACGCATTTTTAACACGTAATCAACCAAGTAGTGGTCTTTTATTGAAGCATAGTCACATTTTTTGAAAAAGTCTTGACTAGTTTAGCCTGCATTTATATTTAATTTTATACCACTATCAAATTTGAGTCCTGTAAATATATTTTAGCATGCCCAATCTCGATATGAATTTAGATATCGTTTTTGATAAGTTAGCTTAAATGACTTCCGAGAGGCCCATCTTGAAATCATACAGATAGATTTAAGATTGGGGTTTAATAAAGACCGCCAAGATTAGAAAGTATGTCTAAAAATCATCAGCAGGGCCAGTGTGAACATATTGATCAGGCCGATTTGAATAAGTCAGGGAATACCAAGGGTTGCGAAGAATGTGAAAAAATCGGCTCTGAATGGGTGCATTTGAGACTATGTCTAACATGTGGTCACGTAGGATGCTGCGACGCTTCTAGAAATAAACACGGAACAAAGCACTTTAAGGATACCTTGCATCCTGTAATCAAATCATATGAGCCCGGGGAATCATGGATGTGGTGTTTTGTAGATGAAAAATTTGCAGGATGAGAATTATAATCGAGATAGAGAATGTTGATCGTATAGGACAACTTCCTCAAAATAAAACAGTAATATCTGCTCAAAAGATGACTTGATCTCTGACTGGTAACCCTCATCCGCCAGTCAATCTTTAAAGAATAGTGCATTTTTAGAAAAAAGAAAATTGGTTTGATGTAGTTATTTGTAGTAAAAATTGGGTGGGTAGACATTTCTGAGATGATTGTAAAAGTATCAATAAACTATGATAATATCTCGCTAAAAAAACTTGAAAAATAAAGAAACGGATTCTCAAGATCCGTGATTAATTAGAACATAATATTGTTAGCAAGTCAAATCATAATCTATAGAAATTATCCAATAAAATAATTCTTCACAAATTGATTAAGGTGATGTGTTAATTTTTCTCTGATTCCAATGCAAATAAATTAAAATAAAACATTCTTGTTTATGACGTATCCAAATTACCTTCTCTTGAATTATTGCTTAGAATAAGACTTGTATCCTTTTGATATTGTCGTTTTTAATTCCTATCTTGGAATCATTTTGTGCTAGGTATTCTGTCATACCATTAATCTGGTTCTGCTGATTTTGATTCGTTTGGAGACTTGGATCCAGAATTGACATTATTATTTCCTTCAGCCAGTTTTAATCCTAGTTTTATCAAATACGGCGCCAAAAATGTAGAAATTAGCGTTATAGTTCCAATAATGGGTAGTATAAAAGAACTCACTACTCCAATGTCTATTCCTCCTTTCGCTACAATTAGTGACATCTCTCCACCTCTTGATGCAGAGAGATCGATACCTGCCTGTATAGCAGTGAGTTTGCTAAATCCTTGATATCTTGAAGTTAAGAAGACAATTGCAAATTTTACCACTGAGGTAACGCCAACAAGTATTAGCGCGGGGATTATGAATACAGGGATCAAATTAATGTCCATCAATGCGCCCACCGATACGAAAAATAAAGCTACAAACATGTCTCTTATGGGAGTCGTTAAAATACTTGTAACAGCGTGTGATTTTGATTCAGCTATCAACACACCTGCAAAAAAAGCCCCAACTGCTACTGAAATCCCAAGCAAGTTTGAAACATATGCAAAGCCAAAGGCAAGTCCAAGTACAGCTACTACCAAAACGTCACTCTGATTAGTCCTGGCAACAAAATCGACTAAGCGTGGAATTGTTCTCGAACCTATTATCAAAACTCCAGCGATAAATGCTATTGTTATGCCTATGGGAATTAAGATTTCTACTATCGATATATTTCCTGTTACTGTGGTAGAATGCAATAAGGCAAATATAGATAGTATTATAATGTCTTCGATTATCAGAATTCCTAGAGTAAGATATGAAGCCTCTTCTCTTAAGATTTTTAATTCTTCTAAAACCTTCATTATCACTACTGTGCTAGAAACCGATAATGCAACTGCCATAAAGAGGCTATCATAGAACGACATGTTCAGTGCTTGACCAACAAAAAACCCTGCAACCATTGTTCCCGTTTGTTCTGCTAAAGTGATGATTGTAGCCCTTTTACCGATCTTACTAAGATTTCGAATGGGAAATTCCATTCCGACTGTGAATAGTAGCAAAATTATTCCAATTTCTGCAAATAAATTTAAAACTTCTACATTACTAATGAAGCTGAAAGGAGGAGTGTGAGGTCCTATTATTATTCCTGCTCCTATGTATCCTAAAATTAGTGGCTGTTTCAATTTATACGAAATAATCGTCATTATTGCTGCGATTATCATTATTGTTGCAAAATCTTGTAAAATTTGAGTTATTTCTATAGCCACATTAAAAATTAATATATATATTATATAAATAATTGTAATTGTTTATTTGATATTATTCGAATGAGGCTTTGCAGACATATATGTACAATTAGATTCTGAGAATGATTCAGTATTTTTTAAATCAAATTTATTTTAGAATTACCTCAATAAATTTTTTCCAGAAGCCTAGTACAGCCAATTTATCTGCCATTTTAATCCTGATTAAGGGATCTTTTCACCTTCTGCAGTTATTTTATAATGGTCGACATTGTTTGCGCTAACAAAAAAATAGAAATCTCTTTCATATCCTGGCTTAAAAGTTGACGAAGGAGGGGTAACGAATCTGCTGGTTTCTGAAACGGTAGTATTTTTAGGATCAAATAATTCTACCAAAACCTTTACATCCCTAACATCGAAAGTCGAATTATTTATAACTGTGCCTTTAACAGATATTAACCCTGTTGGACTCTCTCCCACTTCAATTTCTTGAAGCTCAAGATTAATAATTGTGCTAGATAGTGAATTTATCATTCCTTGTTCTTGGGAGTTTACTTGATTTACTATTAAATTTACTAGAAATATAGTGACTAATAGAATACTTGATATTAAAATGAAGGAATTTCTTGTATTATTCACTCCCTTTGCTCTCCCTGCTTACTATTTCATACCGTAACCTAGATATGAATTGTTCTTCTGAAGGTAAAGTAATATTAACCTGACAAAATTTTAGAGTCGTTGAATTTGAATCTAAGATTATGTTAAATAGACGGTAACAACATGATAAGATTGTAAAAACATTGTCAAAATACTTAAGTCAATGTCTTGATTTGGTAAGAAAATCTTTGAATTGAATGTTTTATAGTTTCTGAAAATAGGGTAATGCAGAATAGATGCTTAAGAATTATATTATACTACTCTACTTTCGTCTTCTACTTCAATAATTTGGTCGTCAGGATATTTGACCACCTTTATATTACAATGCTTGCACTCATAGTATTGAACGTCATGCCTATGACTAATAGATCCATTCAGCCATATCATCATATTTCCACATCTTAAACAAGACATAGTCATAAACAAGTGTGGCAAATCTGTGATATTAAATTCTTTTGATCTTTTAATAAGTTTGATTAAATTATCGATTAGAGAATAATTTGTAAATTATGAAACCATCAACTTGATAAGTTTGAAATTTACACAATCGTTTATATAATAAGGACAAATGGTAAAATTATGAGTTTGTATTCCGAGCTTAAAGTTATAAATAGTGATAATCTACCAAAATTAGCAATTGGTATCCTAGCCGTCGTAGCAATTTTTAGTATTTACATAGTTGGATATGATCAAGGACAGCTTTTTAGTTTGGTGCAAGGAAGCGAAGCCTTTGATACTATGTGGCTTCACGAATTTACTCATGATATAAGACACGCTGCAGGTTTCCCGTGCCACTAGAACCCACTAATTCTTTTTTTAGCCTAAAAACCCTACATATATAACTTTCATTTTTTTCAATCCATTTATCAGGATCACTATTAAATACTGACACTTTTTCATTAATCATGGTAGCTTGTGTTATTTTTTTTAACCTGCAGCGCTAAGTTGTAAAATTTATATTAAAAATGTATATGATAGTGATCGTAACCATGGGTAAAAAAATAAATGTCGCAATTGCCGGTGTAGGAAATTGCGCATCTGCTCTCGTTCAGGGAATTCATTATTATAATTCTAATTCTTTGTCTAAGGATTCTGTCGGTCTTACTTCATTTAATCTTGGTGGTTATGAGCCAAGCGATATTAATTTTGTTGCTGCATTTGATATTGCAGAGTCAAAAGTAGGCAAGGACTTGTCTGAAGCTATTCTTTCACCACCAAACAATGCCCTGCAAATCATTGATGTTCCCCCTGCTGGAATAAAAGTTCAAAAAGGTAACGTGTTAGATGGGGCAGGAAGGCATTTTTCAGAGGTAGTAAAACTTTCTGATAAGACGAATGTCGATGTTTACGGTGTACTTAAAGAAACGCATACTGATATTCTAATTAACTATTTGCCTGTAGGGAGTAGAGAGGCTACCCGTTATTATGCAGAAAAATGCCTAGAAGCAGGTGTTTGTTTTATTAATGCAATCCCAGTTTTTATATCTTCAGATTCTGTTTGGCAAAAACGCTTTGTTGAAAAAAATGTTCCGTGTGCAGGCGATGATGTAATGAGCCAATTAGGAGCTACCGTAGTTCACAAGACCTTGGCAAAGTTGTGGGTGGACAGAGGGGTATCTATAGATGAGACATATCAATTGAATATTGGGGGGGATATGGATTTCTACAATATGTTAGATGAAGAACGATTGGAAGACAAGCGAGTTAGCAAGACTTCAGCTGTACAGGCTATGATACCCTATGATGTGCCGATGAGGATAGGTCCATCAGATTACGTTAATTTCCTTCATAATGATAAAGTTTGTTATATTTACATGAAAGGTAGATTTTTTGGAAAGGTCCCGTTAGAATTAGATGTTAAACTGCGTGTCCCAGATGCATATAACAGTTCAGGTGTAATGATTGATGCAATTAGAGGGGCTAAAATCGCACTCGATAGAAATATTTCTGGACCTTTAGAGAGCATCTCTGCATTTTGCTTTAAACACCCTCCCATTCAAATGTCATACTCAAATGCAAAATCTAGTTTCATTGATTTTATTGATGGAAAAAGAGAACGATAGATTGAATCTGGGTTACTCTCAGTAGCCCTTTATCGACCTAGATTTTCAAACTTATTTTAGCATATAGGTTGGTTTTGCTAGATCAGTAATATCTACCCAACATTTTGCAATCTTGTCAAGGCAAGAAATACTATTTATCATAGCTATAGAATATTTATCGTTAATCATAATCTCCTTATCGGATGTTATATGCTTTTTTAATTCAGAGATTGATTCTTTAAATTCTTCATAGTTTTCATTTACCTTAAACGCCTTATCCCTACTTGTACTGGTAAAAGCCTCGATGGCATAGTGTTGCATTTCTTCAAGTGAATAGCCCGTTTTTCTAATCAAGTCGGCGATCTGCTTTTTTTCCTTAATTTCAGATAGATAGGATACTAATTCTGCTATTAAATCTCCTGCATTTTCAAGATAATTAGCTGCTATCCTATAGTCAAGCATATCGATATTGCTTAAATTTAGATTGCTAGCAAGCTTCTTGTTCATAATGGCTGTCCTTATTACTCTAACGAGAAGGAAATATTGCCTGTCTATTTCATCGTCTCGACTGTTAATTTTTTTCTTTAGATCTGTTCCAAAACCTTCGCTTAGTGAACGAATAGTTTCCTTGAACATTCCTGTTATGATTGAATTCATCATGCTCAATATTTTTTCAATGTTTAATGTTTTAGCATCAATTAAGAATTGAAGATGTATATTATAGCTATTCTCATCAACAATTTCTAGTCCAATTAATTTTCTGGTAGCCCTTTTTATCGTTTCACTATCTTCAAATGATATCTGATTCTTCGAATGTATATTTATCCTATTGTATCCCAACAGATAAGCGCCAAAAATTTTATTAAGAAGGATTTTAACTAGTTTATCTCTAAGTTCTACCTGATTAGCAATGTCATTATTTGATTGTTGATTACTATCCTCATACCCATACTCAAATTCAATTCTTATTTGCTCATCTTCGTAATCATTATAAATTGAAACAGTGTTGTCGATATTAGTTTCAATGGTTAGACTGTTTCCTTTTTCTAGTGAATTTTTCTTTATCCAATCATTTGGGAGCGATATGAGAATACTACTTCCGATTTGTTGTAATATACGTGTATATATTGTCATATTTAATATATATGAATATAAATAAATTATACTATATTTTTATATTTACTTTTGATATTTATAGAGTGTAGTGGTTTTAGTTACTCAAGTACCTGTAGCAATCGCACAGGCATACAGTCCTGGTCACATTACTGGTTTCTTTTCCACACCGGACTCTCATATTTCCACGACAGATCCAAAATTTCTAGGATCTATGGGTGCTGGTTTTAGTATTGATAAAGGTATTACCTCTACTGTTAAAGTATTTTCTTCAACTGAAAAGAATTGCGAAATAAGACTAAACGGAATTCCTAATTTTGAGCTAAAGGTATCAAATTTTGTTGTAGCCTCTTACATGAGGTTAATTCACAAGCCTGTTTATCTATCAATAGAACATGAATCTGATTTACCTATTGGATATGGACTGGGGTCTAGCGGCTCGGCCGCATTAAGTCTTTCTTATGCCCTTAATGAGGCATTGAAAACAAACCTTACAAAAGTCCAAGCAGCCCAAATAGCACACCATGCTGATATAGCATGTAGAACTGGACTGGGAACGGTCATCTCGGAATATACTGGTGGTTTTGAGCTGCGATTGAAGGTTGGTGGACCAGGCATTGGTAGAGTTATCAAATCTGAATTGTCCCCGGACTGGTGCGTTATCATTTTATGCATTGAACCTATTAGAACAGATCTATGGTTTGAAAAATCTGTTACTAATGAGAATAGATTTATTTTGAATCTTTTAGGTAAGAAAATGGTAAGTGATTTGCAACGAGATCAGAATGTAGGTTCATTTCTTGATATGTCTTATCAATTTGCTCGTGAGTATAATTTAGATAAAGGCAATTGTCAAAACCCGCTAAACCTCCTGCAGGCGGAAGGCATCAAGGCTAGTGTAGCACTGTTTGGACATACTTTATTTACATTGATAGAACGGGCCAAATTATCTAGAGTTGTGAAATTATTAGAACAGTTTAGAGGACAACTACTGGTATGTGGCGTTGATAATTTAGGGGCTAGATTACTTAGAAGAAATGACTAAACATGGAGAGGAAAATCGAATTAAATGAGAGTCATCCAAGATATTTATCGTTGTTAGCAAGAGAGAAACTGGTAACAGGTTTCAAGCAAGGTTTAGTTGCCTCAGAGGGCCTAATCGCACATGGAAGGGGGGAATGTTTTGACTACTTACTGGGGGAATGCACAATCCAATCCGCTAAAGATGCAATAAATGTCGCTTCCGCCGCATTATTACTTGCCGAATGCCCGGTAATTTCTATAAATGGTAACGTAACGGCTTTATGCGTAGACCAAATATGCAGATTAAATCGATCTTTAGAAAATTCTGCTGTTGAAATAAATCTTTTTTACTATACAAGAGAGAGAGAAAAGTTGATATCAGAAGAGTTCAAAAAATATGGATTAACAAGAATATTTGGTATTGATCCAAAAAATCTTGTAAGCATCCCGGAGCTGGAGAGCAACAGAAGACTTGTCGATAAGGATGGTATATCTAAAGCTGATGTTGTCTTTGTACCTTTAGAAGATGGTGATAGAACCATAGCCTTAAAACGGCTAAATAAGAAAGTCATCACAGTAGATTTGAACCCACTATCAAGAACAGCACTATCGTCGGATATAACAATAGTCGATAATATCATAAGAGTAATTCCTCAACTTATTGAATGTGTGGATTTTAATAAAAAACATTCTAGCGAAAATGACCTAAAGAGTATTGTAGAGGCCTTTAATAATTTGGATGGCCTAAAAAAGGCTCTTGAAGTGATGAAATCTAGACAGGTTCCAATTCAATAAAAATGAACCAGGATTTAATTTTACTGGATTTTTTAGACCCTTATATTGGGAGTTATGATTGAATCTGGTCCCAAACATTAATGATTTAATACAAAAAAAGAAAAAATGTGAAAAAATCTCCGTCGTAACTGCGTATGATTACGTAACTTCAAAGATATGTGATGAGTCTGGAGTTGATATATTACTTGTTGGTGACAGTGCTGGCATGGTTATGCTAGGATATCCAAGTACAATTTATGTTACTATGGAAGAAATGATGATCTATTGCAGAGGTGTTATCAATGGATCAAACAATGCTTTAATTATTGCCGATATGCCATTTGGGTCCTACCAATTTGATGAGTCATTGGCTTTCTTAAATGCTACGAAATTTATTAAATTAGGTTGTCACGCTGTAAAACTTGAAGGTGGTCTTGAAGTTGTGCCTCTTATAAAGAAACTTACAGAATACGGAATTCCAGTCATGGGGCATATTGGATTAAAGCCTCAAACCTCATTACTATGGGAGGGTTACAAGGTGCAAGGCAGGACTACTGATTCTGCGATCTCATTGTACCAACAAGCAATAGAGTTAGAAAAGGCTGGAGCTTTTAGTTTGGTACTAGAACTAGTGACCAGCCAGGTGGCTGAACAGATCTCAAAATCTCTCGATATTCCAACGATAGGGATAGGTTCAGGTAGTGGATGTGACGGTCAAGTTTTGGTTTTCCACGATCTTGTTGGATCTTATAATAACTTTAAACCAAAATTTGTAAAGCGATATTTGGAATCTTTTCCTTTAATATTGGGTGCGATGAAAAATTATGTTTCAGACGTAAAAAGCGGTAAATTTCCAGATAAAGATCATTCATTTTTTATTGCGGAAGAGGAATTACATGAATTCAATAAATATATAAATACAAATGCGAACATTCGCAGGTTGAATTCAGAATAAATAGGATCGAGTGGAAATGGCTGAAGATAAATCACTAATTAGGAGAACCACTGATAGTAACGACAATGATAAATATAGTTTACACCCATCGAAGGACATTAAAAGCACCTTGGGAAATGAATTATCTGGAAAAAGAATTGTAATATGTGTCACCGCTAGTGTAGGTTGTTACAAGGCGATTGACTTGATCAGATTAATGATGAGACATGGCGCTGAAGTATTTGTGGTAATCTCAAAGGCGGTTGAAAAATTTATGAATAAGGAATATTTTGTGTGGGCCAGTGGGAACTCGGTTATATCGGAACTCTCCGGGAATTTGGAACACGTAAGGGTAGCTAATTTTAAAACATCCGATCTGATAATAGTATATCCGTGCACAGCTAATACAATAGGCAAATTTGCAAATGGGATCGATGATACATCCGTAACTTCAGTGCTATCGATAGCACTTGGAGCTCGAATTCCAATATTGATCGCACCAGCCATGCATGATGCTATGTACCAAAACACGATCATCAAACAGAATATCCAATATTTAGAAAAAATGGGAATAGTGTTTGTGAATCCGATCCTTGAAGAAGATAAAGCCAAAGTAGCAACCGCCGAAACCGTCTATTTGCAAAGTGTTGATCTTGTCAGGAACCAAATTTCAAATTCTGGGAGTAATGACGTAAGCCTAAACGATCATTCATGTTTGTTTTTCTGCAATTCTCCGATTAATGATTCAATTCTATTGGATGATAAACAAATGCGATCATTTATGAAAAGTAGAAAGATTTTGATATCCACAGGCAGTACAGTTGAACACATTGATCCAATTCGGGTCATTTCTAATCGTAGTTCAGGTAAAATGGGTTATTTCCTATTGAAGAAGGCTATTGATTTGGGATTAGAAGTTACACTTGTCAAGGGATCAACGATGATAGATTTGGAATATACTAAATTGAAGGATCAATTTGATTTTAAGATGATCGAAGTACGAACAAGTCAACAGATGCTTGACATCGTAGTTGAGGAATTATCTTCAAAACCATACGATATGATCATACTTGCTGCAGCAGTTTCTGATTTTAAACCCGAATTTACTTCAAGTGATAAAATCACAACCAACCGTGATTCACTTGTCATTAGACTTGTGCCAACTGGCAAAATTGTCAATCAAGTCAAATGCATTCAGAGGAATACGTTCTTAGTTGCTTTTAAGGCTGAATATCACGTTTCAGACCGAATTCTGTTGGAGAGGTCCTATCGGAAACTACTAGATTCTGATGCCGATATGGTTGTTGCCAACGACGTTGGTACAAAAGGTGCATCTATTGGCTCAAATTCAAATAAGATCATGATTGTGGATAAATTTAAGAATTATTACGATTTTCCACTTCAAAATAAAGAATTAGTTGCAGATAGCATTCTAAAACTAATCTACATAAAATTATCGAAACAATATATTGATGAATCCAGGGTTATAGGCTAATACCTAACAAACACTGTTTAATATTATCCACATAATTAGAATTGATCTCAATTTTATAGACCTGATCAGCAAGCAATTATTTCTTTGTTATCTTGATTTAGATAACGAGCCACACAGTCTTGCATATCTATAATTAGCTGTTCTGTAACGTGAGGTGAATGAGAACATCTCAATCATGATTTTCTTATTCAAGCAGTGTATAACCCTTTCAATGAGGATTTATGGGCTTCATAGAAAAGTCTTTTAGTGACCTGTGCTAGATTAATATCAAAGATTTTAGAATAAAGAAAATTTCTAGCTGATTATTTCCAATATCTTGTCAGAAATTACTTTAGAAGTATCGCCTTTTCCGAAAATCTGTTTTTTATTCGAATTAGTTGGATACCATGATTTAATTGCTCTAATTATTTTTTCACTGTCCGTTCCAACCAATGTATTCCAACCTTCTTGTATGGTTTCAACCCACTCTGTATTATTTCTGATAGTAATACATGGAACAGACAGAAGAAACGATTCCTTTTGGATCCCTCCAGAATCAGTCACAATCTTTGTAGAATTCTGCATCAAGTGAACAAAGTCTATATACCCTACAGGGTGTGTTATTTTCACGTTCTTGCAGGCCGTAATTCTGTCATACAAATTATTCGATTTTAGTATACTCATAGTCCTAGGATGAATAGGGAAAACTATCTTAGTATGATCTATCCTCTCAATAGTTTTGATAACTGACAATAAGTTTTCTGCCTGGGATGTATTTTCTGCCCTGTGCATCGTAAACAGTATATATGAATCTGGTTCTAAGTCCAACGTCGTAAGAATTTGGGATTGTTTTGACTTTTTTAGATATTCTTCAAGTATCTCGACCGATAAATCTCCTGTTTGGAATGTTTGTCCTGATAGATTGGCTTTTTTAATATTTTCAACTGCTGTATCAGTGGGTGCAAATAAATAGTTAGTCAGGTTGTCTGTCAAAATGCGATTGATTTCCTCAGGCATAATCCTGTCAAAGCTTCTGATTCCAGCTTCAACATGAGCAATTTTTATATTTGATTTGAAAGCTGCAAAAGCTCCAGCGAATGTGGAGTTGGTATCACCATAGACTATTGCTAAATCAAATTGATGTTCATTAATCACCTTTTCAGTTTGTTTTATCATCTCACCGACCTGATAACATGATGTCCCGGAACCAATTTCCAGATTGAAATCTGGTTGTGGGAGGTTAAATTCATTAAAGAAAATTTCAGACATCTCAAAATCATAATGCTGACCAGTATGAATTATTATGTGAGTAATCCTACCTTTTAACCTTCTATAAATGGGAGCGAGTTTAATAAAATTGGGCCGAGCCCCCACAATTGAAACGATACTTTTGCTTCGATACATTAAATGCATTATACATAAAAGAGGACTTAAATATCTACTATAGGATAACTTTCATTTATTCTCTTATTTGATCTTCTATAGTAGGTTAAAAAAATACTTTAATTTTCTTCTCATCTTCTTTCAACATCTATTGGATTATAAGTTATAACAATATTGAAAACGGGAATGCTACGTAGTGACTTGAATTTATACTCATGAGAGCTATTGCGTATTTAAATTCTAAAAGAATCTCATAATTCTAGACAGCGGTGGGAGTGTTATGTTATAGAATAAAATTTGGATATGCTGGAGGGTGTGAGCTATTGGCAAAAGAAAAATAAATTCTGAAAGAAAACCTGGCACTATTTTTCCTCCAGCTCTACTCACAAATCATAACTTTCGCCTTGATTAATTGGTCAATTGATTCTTACAGAAATTGTAGGCTTTTCAGTACGGTTGGGATTATTCATACCATGTAACCGTTATCCTAAAATATTTTGTAGTTCCTATTTTGTTTGGTCCATCTTATTTATACAGGTTATTATTTCAAATGCCATGAACCTATCATTTAACAGGAAGATGAAAAGTGTTAGCATTAGTTGCTACAGAATTAAATATGCCAAGTTAATAAACATCTGAAAGGTCACTAAAACTTATATTGAATGATATCAAAGAGTGGGAATAAAATTAGCTATTTTGTTTCGTCGTAGTAGAAATGGTCACAAATTTGAGATATCTATGTACCGACCGTTTCTTCAAGTCCACAATGATACGCTGTTGCACTGGTCATCTATGCAAAAGCACAATGTTTTGACCTGATCATGAATCAATTATGAGGTATTATTTATATCCTGGACCTAAAATTAGTTAATCAATATATTTAATTACATGCTTATGCCATAATTAAAGCTCCCATACTGATTTAACAATTCAGTGGACATGTTTATCATTTAATTGACTTCACTTTCAATTCAGATAAGATAATGCAAACGAATTTGCAATCTATATAGTGATATTCTGCCTTAGTCCATAGAAATTAAGAGTTGGCTTGAATTCTTCCACGTGTTCCTCCAGTCAATCAATAAAGAAATAACATTTACATCTAAATGTTATATTTTAATGATCCTATACTAAATTAATTGATATAAGAGAAATGAAGCATGCACGCAGCAAACAGCGGCCAGATCTTTAGAATGGATTTATTATCCGCATTAGCTAATGTAACTACACTAGTGTAGAGATTCATTTATTATTATATTCATTACAGCGCATCGCAATATCAGGATGGTGATTGACTCTAACATCTTTTTTTATTCTAAATTGAAAAAAATTTTTCGTTTACCTAATGAGTTTTAAGTAATTGCCTATGTCTCAAAGATGACAACATTTATGAATTCAGGCAATGTTAAACCTATAAGATAAACAATAGTAATACTAATTGATGTCAAATCATGGCTTGTTCAAATAAAATTATATAAAGAGGTCAAAAGTAAGACAATTATTTGTCATTAAGTAAGTTATTGAGTCGTCAGAATGATATTTTAGTTATGCCCGGTGTATATGATGCTTTAACTGCCAAGATTGCCGAGCAGGTTGGTTTTGAGGCCATTTTTCAAACCGGATACGGAACATCTGCTTCGTTGTTAGCACTACCAGATTTTGGATTTTTAAGCATTACCGAAACTGTTGAAAACGCACGGAGGATAACTCGAGCAGTTGACATACCACTAATTGTGGATGCAGATACTGGATATGGTAACCCTCTGACCGTATCTAAATTAGTAAATGATTTACAAAGAATAGGGGCGTCGGGGATCTTTCTCGAAGATCAAGTTTGGCCAAAAAGATGTGGTCATATGATGGGTAAGGAAGTTATCCATTCTCAAGAATACATTCAAAAACTAAGGTCAGCAATTGATGCAAAGACAAAAGATTCTGATTTCATAATCGTGGCCAGAACTGATGCTATGGCCCCACTGGGTATTGAAGAGGCCATAAAAAGGGGAAAATTATATAAGGAA
This sequence comes from Candidatus Nitrosocosmicus sp., assembly GCA_035279165.1. Taxonomy (GTDB): domain Archaea; phylum Thermoproteota; class Nitrososphaeria; order Nitrososphaerales; family Nitrososphaeraceae; genus Nitrosocosmicus. Next base: position 14,255 of record DATEIH010000302.1, read on the forward strand.
ATGGGTGCTGATATCGTTTTTGTGGAAGCCCCACGTTCTATCGAGGATATGAAAAAAATTGCAGATCAAATTGACGCCCCATTGGTAGCTAACATGATAGAAGAAGGTGTAACACCTAATTTAACATCGGCTGAACTTTTAGAAATGGGTTACAAAATTGCCTTATTTCCACTTTCTGGGTTATATTCCTCCGCCTTCGCGATATCTGAAACATTCAAGACTTTAAAAGATACAGGTACTACAAAGACGCTAAAGGAAAAAATGATGAAGTTTAAGGAATTTAATAAACTAGTAAGCCTAGATAAATATATGACCATGGAAAACAAATATGTTTGATTCTATGACAATAACCTAAACTTGACTATTGTTGAATGCGCATTTTTATTTTGCTATTCTAATTGTTTTTTGCATAGGCTGTTTAATTGGAGTCATTCCAATAATCCAAAATTTCCCATTTCCTGTAGGCTACGATTCAATAAATTACTATCTTCCCGTTATATATGATCTGAATTCTAACCCGGCAATTGGGGGAACTTTATTTCCAGTTTATGTATTTTTGGTATACTCTTTTCATTTGATTTCTTCTTCTGATCTATATTTTGCCTTTAACGCTGTAAACATTGTATTATTTGGATCTCTTAGCGTTACCACTTTTCTTTTAGTTAATATTGTCCTTAGACAATCAGTTCATAAAAGTATATTGTTTGCCATTTTTGTTATACTCCAACTGAGTACTTTGAGAATGGCATGGGATCTACACAGGGATATTTTGGCACTTGTTTGCCTTAACCTTAGTTTAGTTACCCTAAATCATATGCGGTCAATTCGTTTCAATAGAGTTGTACTCTTGAAATACATTACTCTTAGCATCCTTTTTCTGGCTACACTATTTTCTGATAGGATGATGGGAGTTTTATTAATGATATCAACAATCTTCTTTTCTATCAGATACAAACTCCTTCTTCTAGGGATCATTAATTTATTATTACTAACTTTGTTTGTCACTTACTTTTTTTCGTTAGATAATATAACATTTGTTTCTATTGGATCGAATCCGGTAGATACACTGATGAATCCCGTATATAACAAAAATAGTCTATCTTCGTACGATCTACTTATTTTGCAACTTTCCCTATATGGGATCCTTATTCCATTCTTCCTTGTAGGTTTTCTTAAAAAATCAGATTCGCTAATCCTCAAGATTCCTACTATTGTAACAATTTTACTATCATTTAGTTGGATCCTAATTCCTAATCATAGTTATTTGGTACCGGAGCGGTGGATTATACTTTCAGGATTTTTTATATCTATCTTTGGATTTTATGGATTCTTTCTTATCGTTGATAAGATAGTAAATTTAAGACTTAAAAATCTAGTTTCAGTTTTATTTATTTCTTCCTTTGTTATTTATGGAATTTTGTTTATAGTTCTCCCTTATGGAATAGTTTTTACTATCCCTTCTATGTTTCAAACCCAAACTGGATTAACAATACCAATGTCGATGTCTTTTAATTCATTAGAGATATCCAAAAATGAAGACTTGGTAAAATCTATAAATTGGATTAATACCAATACTAAGAATAATTCAGATATTATCGGAACACTGCACTGGCGAGGGTGGTTTAAGTTATTTTTAGAAAAACCTAGACAGTATTTTTTTTCTGAGACTGTATCTTTACCGAATAATTATGCTACAATTCACGACAATGGATCTTCTTTATACAATAATCACCAAAACAAGATTGACAATAAATGTATTAACATGGGGGGAAATGCAAACACTAGTTCCTTTTCTGGAAATGAAAGGAATATTTATTTGATCGATTTTAAATCAGGTCATTACTATCTGTTCAATTATTACCCGATAGTACATGATTCAAAATATTTTAGTATTTACAAAATTACGGATTTAGTTTGTGGGTGATTTATGCTTATCTCTATCGTGGTTTAATTAAGGATTTGATTTTTTCAATTTGAGTCTTTCTTGTATATTTTCTAATATCATCCGGGTACATACTATCATATCCTTCAAGTTTCGGTTTATAAGATATGTAATAATATAGCATATACAAGGCTCCTACCCTACCAATGGGTTTACTGGTACCAAAGTATAGGAAAAATCTCCCAAGTGCAAATAATGGATGATAACCCAGGGTTCTCATACTAGCACCGAATTCATAGAAATGATGATTTTGTCCAAGGGGTCGAGTGTGCTCGAATTTTGCCTCCTTTAAAATAGTCTCTTTATATCCATTTTTTCTTGAGGCAATCAAAATTGCTGATTCATAACCCATTTTCTCAGGGTATTGGATATATTCCTTATAAAAGAAGGAATTTCTAACAAATCTGCCTGCTCCACGCGGAGTTCTATAACTACTATCATCGAAATTTCCTGATACGACCGCATAATTTATGTTATCATCCATAAATGTTATTATTTTCTCAGCATAATCTCTATCATAGATTGTATCATCTGTTGCTATCATATGGTAATCTGTTTCTGACAATTTTTTTTCACCTTTCATAGCCAAGGCTTTATTCCAGTTCTTAACAACTCTAGAAATATCATAGCCTAGATCTGGATTGTTAACGATAAATAAATTATCGATTTTTTTAGATAACTCTTCTAAGATAGATGCCGTATTATCTGTAGAGCCGTCATCTATTACAATTATATAGGATGGTTTTATGGTTTGGTCTGAGATTGACCTTAAGGCTTTTTCAATATCATTCTCGGAATTTCTACATGTTAAAATTGTAAAATAAGTTCCCATATAGCATAAAAGGATTTATAAACATATAATCTAAGTGTATTTCATGATTTCTATGAATTACCGAAAATAAATACTTGTTTCCATTAGATTCACTCCATAACATAAATAAAGTAGATCAGTTAATATGAACCTAATTTTCGAAACGGTCTCTAGCCAGAATTGATAGAAAAATTTTACAATTTATTTCCCTTGATACTGGAGCCAAATGGCATCATATTGTAACCTGGATCAAAAATATCAGATTTAATAATTGATCAGCAAGTCTCATTTAATAAATAGATCGAATTTATAATTTAACGCTGGATTTCAATGTATGTGAAATAAAAATTCTGTACCATACCTCAAAAGACAGGATAGATAATAACTTACTAATGTATCTTATTCTCAAATTATTATTCATTGAATTACCTATCAGAGTAAGGGATTCATTTATCCATTTTATATTGATAATATCATTTTTAACAGATTCAGAATCTTTATTCAAGTGCGCCGTAATCACTTCTTCACCGTATTTATTCCACATATTTATCAAATTTAGTGAAAAGCCTTTTTTGATCCCTGGAATATTTCCATTCCCCTCTAATTTTTTTAGAATTGAAATAAGAGGTAGTTTTCCTATGTTTGTAGCATAATCATATTTAATATGCCATGGTAACCCTGATGTAAATTCAATCATCTCTGGATTTAAAAACACGGAGTTTATGTCTATATCTAGATGTTTACCGAATTTTAAGTTTGAAGGTATCCAATCATATAACAGCTTCCCATTAAAATCTGCAAGAAAGACCTGATCTAAAGGTTCAAGTGAATTATCGAAATAAGGTCTAAAATTTTCATATATCTTCATCCAAGAAAATTTTAAATTCTTATTAAAGATTTCTTCTTGATTTGGAACCCAATCACGTTCGTGACATGATAAATAAATTTTCGATTTATCCAGCCATGAATGATTTTTTAGTCTGTTTAATTCGGTTAAGAATTTGTAATAACGAAAAACATAACCACCAAATGTCTCGTCTCCTCCATCGCCTGAGTAGAAAATTCTAGAATAATCTTTGGCTTTTTCTAATGTATAGAATTGATATAGATTCCATCTTGGCATACCTACTATGGAAATTAATTTTGGTAAATCTTCAAGTATATTATTTAAGTATATCTCGTGAAATTCACAGTTATATTTTTGCGCAACATCTTTTGCAACTGAAATTTCATCATCGTTATCACCAAATCCAGCACAAATTGCATCAATTTTTAATTCCGGAAAAAATTTCCTTAACATCATCAATGTAAATCTGGAATCTATCCCCCCACTCAAAGCAATGGAAACTCTCGATACTTGAGATAATTTTGAATGTAGGTCTTTTTTGACAATCTGTATCACCTTTGGCTCAATATCTTCAATTGTTTTTTCAATAAACTTTTCCGCCTTTAGGGGCACATCAGGACTGTATTCAGATGGATTATATCTTAAAGTTAGTAAGTTAAATATATCGTCATTCTTTAAGATTTGAGCCATACTTTAAGTTATATTATTATAATATCTAATAAATT
>DATEIH010000303.1:0-4424 GCA_035279165.1 Candidatus Nitrosocosmicus sp.
TATAATTATTAAAGTTCATAATTTGATTCGTTCGAGTGCAGAATTTAGAAGTAAAAAAATTATTCAATTGTAGTAATATTCACTATGGTTATTTAAAATAACGAAAAATTAATCTGATAACAGGGTCTGACCTCAAAAAACGAGAGATCACCTTTCTTTTTTCTTACTTATTGAAATTCAAGAAATTTTCCCAAAAATTCTTAAATTCCAGTTTCTTTGTTTCAAGGCTTCCGTCATCTGTCGATTGAGATTGAGGTTCAAAGATTCCCTTATCTGTCGATTGAGATTGAGTGTCATTGGTTGTAGAATTTTCGGACGTAGCTGTATGACAGGGTTGGCCATTGCTACAGGAAGTTACAATACAGGTATCGTTTCTACAATTTTTTTCGTAATATATAGAACTACTACTATTGCTATTAAGCGAATATCCATAAGGAACTTGAACTACGGAAAATCCAATAACTAATATTAGCATAAAAATAAAATAAGTATTCATTACCAAAAATTACTATTCATCGCATTTTTAAATTTAGATGCAATATAAGGGAGGAATACTTACTAGATATTAACAATAAGAAATCAAAAAAAATATTACACATAAAATATCACTGAAATAAAATATGAAAGCCCTTTTCTTCAATAAACCAGGTATTGAAAACCTGATCTTTGGTGATTATCAATTACCACATATGAGAGAAGATGAAATCCTAGTAGAAACTAAGTGTATCAGTGTAAACCCTATAGACTATTATACTGTAACGGGAATACACGGACAAAATGGTCCACCAATGAAGATAACCCCATATCCTCATATAGCTGGCTCTGAAATATCTGGAATTGTAAAAAGCAAGGGCAAGAGGGTAAATAATACAATCAGAGAAGGTGACCGAGTTATAATATATAATAGAGTATTTGACGGAATTTGTAAATATTGTATGAATAATCATCAAATGCTTTGTGAAAATGGTGGAATGATAGGCATTTCTAGAAACGGCGGATTTGCTGAATATATTATAGTTCCTAAACAAAATATCATAAAAATTCCCGATGAACTAGATTGGGAACTTGCCTCTAGTTTACCAATAGCCGGCTTAACAGCTTTTAATGCAATACAAGAGTCCACACTCAAATCAAAAGATAATCTAGTGATATTTGGTGGATCTGGCAATACTGGCCTTTTTTGCGCCCAATTTGGCAAAATTATTGGTACAATAACAATATCACTTTCTACTAAGCCATGGATCAAGGAATATGGCGCAAACTACGTTTTACCAATCGACGAAAACATCATAGAGAAAATATCTGAGATTACTAATGGAGCCATGGCTGATGTAGTCATAAATTCACTTGGAGAAAAGACCTGGGCCAAAGGAATGGAGATAGTTGGAAAACTAGGAAAAATAATTACTTTTGGTGTACTTACTGGTGGTAACTTATTTGTTGATGGTAGACTCCTGTATAATAAACAAATTACGATAAAAGGTACTACTGGAGGATCTGTTGAGGGTTTACTAAGCCTTATAGAAATGGCAAAAGGGCAAGACATTAGAACCAGAATTTGGAAAAGATATTCTCTTGAGGATTCAAGAATAGCCATAGAAAAGGTTTTTGACAAAAACAAAGAAGGTAGAATCATTATAGAAAACTAGTAATGAATTCCAGCTATCAATCTTTACTACTAATTTAGTATTTGATAAATGTTATACAAAGTATTATCTTATTACATAATTGAAATCATAATGATATATTCTAAATTACTAACTAAGGTATTACTTTTATAATAAGAAAAATTATTGATAGTATATGAATAATCTAGGCAAGTTATCCGTTGTAATGATAGCTATTTTCGTAGCAGGTAATTCCATATATCCAGTTAGCCAGCTGGTAAATGCACAATTGGATATTTTAGAGGCACCTACAAATCCAAATAACACCTCAACATCGACTGCAACGACTGCACCTACAAAAGCCGTGGACACTGATAAAAATGCAAAGATAAAAGAAGCATTAGCTAACATATTTGAAATATATCAATCTCTCGCTGGAAAGGGCGATGTAGACTCTTTGCTAAAGCTAAATACCATAGAGAGGATATTGATAGAGCTATCGAGATAACATAATAACTTTAATTTTTTTTATTCTAATTTAATAATAAATTTTTTAGATTTTAAAAGTGTTCAAAAAAAAGAGGGGTTTAAGATGTTGTGTTTTGACCATTCCATGCTAATGGAGTACCAAGCATGTATGGTTTTACATTCACTGGAATGCTGTTTGCACCAGTTGGTGGAATTGCATTTGATGGGTTATCATCACTAGTCAAGCCTAATAAGTTGCTTGTACCGTTGTCTGGACCATCAACTACAATTAATCCTGCTTGACCTTTGAACAATTGTGAGTAGTCATGGTTTACAAATGCGTAAACTCCTGGTTGATCAAATACTACATCAATAATTGCATCATTGGATCCACCTACTGTGTATGTTTGTTTACCAAGTCCGCTAACTACGCCACCATCAGTGACTCTGTCAAGTATTTCACCTACAATGTGGAAGTTTGTTGGGAGATCACCGTGATTTAGCACGAAGAATCTTACGTGGTCACCTTGTTTAAAGAACAATGTTGTTGCATTTGGTGTCTTGGTAATTACTGGGTCATATCCAAATGGAATACCATTTATCCATGAAGCAGTTGGATTGTGTGCGAACATTGCTGCTGAATCATAGTTGCCAGATGGATCAAGATAGTATTCTGAGAATTGGAATGCAACTTCTTTAGCATCTGGAGATACTTCTGATGTACCCAATGCATTAGTACCGTTTTCTATCGTTACACCTTCATAACCTGTATAACCATCTACTGGATCAACAATCACAATACCAACCATTCCTTGGAATACGTGTTGGTCCATGCCTAATACTGCATTTCCTTCACAGTGATATTTGAAGACACCTGGTTGACTTGCAACAAATGTGTATTCCTTTGTATCACTCACATTAATTGGACCAAAGTTTGGTACTGCACTTATTGTAGATGCATGATGATCCAAGCTGTGAATCAATGTATTATTTGGATGATTAATGATTTTTACATTCAGAATGTCACCTTGAGTTACACGAACAGTTGGTCCTGGGATAGTACCATTCCATGTTAATGCGTTTACACTTTGACCACTTGGTAATGTAAGATTTTTCTCAATAGCAACAAATGTTACATTTTTCACGGGTGCTTCACTTTCAGACGAATCTTCAGTGGAGATCGGTGTGAAACCTCCGCCCATGACTAAATTCATATTGGCTAATGTTAATTGACCGTTTTCACCTATTGCAAATGATTTCATGTTTATGCCAGGAAGTAAAATTAATCCGGACATTAGAACAGCTGACAAAGCAAAAATTGCTAGTTTACTCTTCATTGAGTCAAATTAACTAGAAGATATTTTTAAACGTTTTGGACATAAGAATTCTATAGAAAAATGTATCATTTCCAAAATTTTGATAAATATTATTAGCTATTGCAAATAATTCAAAATATCCCCCAAAGAAATAAAATATTGAATAGTTGTTTAACATATCAAATATTTTTTATATTTTATAGAATAATTTGAATAAATTGAGTATTTTTAGAGATGTAAATCAATTTAGTATCTATGAAACAGTCGGTCAAGAACAATTTTTTATATAAATGGAGAATGCCATTCGTTCTATTTATTCTATTTATTATAGCTGTTAAACCAGAGCCTACAAATCCCAATGATTGAAAGATAATTTAAGGTTGATCGAAAGATAGATTGGTAATAGCCATGAATCAAAAATAACTTTCAACAAACTGATGTCAGCTACATGAGGGAAAATTGATCTATTGCAAATATATTCCACCGATTATTGAATTTGACAATAAATTAGCCATTATTGATATAAAGATTGTGCAGAGCTGACTTGTATTTCTGTAAATTTTAAACTATTTAGCCTCAATGATGAAGCAAATTCAGTCAGATACTATTGTTCTATTTGAACAAAAGTACAAAGCTTCTCAGCAAGTTTGTATCTTTGATGCTTTTTCTTTTTACCTGCTCACGGATGTTTGAGACGCCAGCTAGATTATTTCAACTCTATTAGAAGTAATATATTACGAGGTTTGGCCTCAAGCCATGATTTATTACTTTTTTCTTTATAGCGTATGGAACCTTTTGACCCATTGGAACTTACCTATAAATATCTACACATAATTAAAGAACTCCTTTACAGCACGAAAGCCGAATAAAAGCAAGATTAGTGTTTTTGACGACCATTTGACGACCATTTGACGACATTTCAATGATGGCAATATAACCAGATTCATTTATTCATTCGCTAGTCAGACAAGTTACGCCTATCAATATCAATTATATGCTATATTTTCATGATAGATTTATTTTTTAATAAATA
>DATEIH010000304.1:0-2378 GCA_035279165.1 Candidatus Nitrosocosmicus sp.
CTACACCAACTATCAAGCAGCATATAGGTTTGCAAAAAGGATTCTGAAGAAGGATGGTGCCAAAAACAAAAGGATTGTAATGATAACAGACGGCCATCCAAGTGCATGTTTTATAGATACCAAAAACGAGAAAGACAAAATCATGAAACAAAGACCTTATTCACATTTTTATATTCCTGATAAGGATCGAATAGGCTCTCAGAATTCAGAGAATAATAGGATAAAATTTGATATTCATGACAAGCAAACCGTCTACCTGTGTTATAGGTATAGGCAGATTGACCAGTACATAGGAGAACAGACGATTAAAGAAGCAAAGAAACTAAAAAAAGAAGGCATAGACCTTGATACGATAATGGTTAGTGAGGAAGATACTCTGCTAGACTTTGTCAACGAACTGGCCAGATCAGTTGACGGAAAATCAATATATATCAATCCTAAAGAAATTGACAGAGTTCTTATTAATGACTATTTATCAAATAAAAAGAAGTTGATAAGAAAATAGTAAAGATTGAAAGTTTGTTCTTTATTACTATAATAACGGGGCAAAAAATAGGATCTAATCTATTAGGTGCTACTTCCTGTTAAGCACCTTTTGTTAAGTACCGCCGCCACCACCCCGCAAGAGTTCTAACAATTTCAATATATCGACTGTTTCGTTACTTTGTAAATTAGGTGTCATAAAAGAATTCAAAGAGTCATTTCTGAAGTAACCATTGTTAAAGAAACCAAGACCGGTGTCATTTCCTTCGGCGCCAATATTACCACTACTATTACTACCACTGCCACCAAAACTACCTCCAAATAAGGCTTCAAAAGGGTTAAAGATTGTGGTATCGTTGGATGCAGTGCCATTGTTACTCTTATTTAAAAACATTTGGTTTAAAAAGGAGGTATCAGACTCATTGGGTGGAAAAAAAGAAGAAAAAGGCGAATCGCTAAATGAGGAAGATGGGGAGGTAGAGGAAGGTGACTCTAGGGAAGAGAATGGTGAATTTGAAGTAGAAGGAGAAGCAAGCAGCGCAAATGGACCCAATAACTCCTTAAATCCTGAGAGGTTAAAGTCACCATTTGGATTTTTGGAGAAATTAAGCATATTGACTAGGCCGGAAATTGAACTCTCGTTATTTAATAGAGAATTACCCATGTCAAAGGATGGATGAGAAAAAGTTCCTCCACTACAAAGATCTGACAAAAGTTGGATACCACAGATTGTTTGTAAATTAATCGCTGGGAGTGATTTCATTATAGAAGAGATGTTTAGAATATTTCCAGAAGAGGAATTTAAGAGATTTTCTAGTATGGTTTTGGTAGAGTTATTTATCTCTGACTTGTTAAACAGCCCTGAAGAATTATCTGTAATATTGCTTATACTCAAGGAAGATAATATCCCTTGCAGCATAGGCAGTTTATCTTTAAGCCCGGTCAGTCCTGTTGAATTGGTTAGCTGTTTTAGAGAATCTGACAAACTATTTGAATCAATCTCAAAAGAATAAATCATTTTGTTTGTTATTGGTAGAGAATTCTGAAAGTCAGAAGTATTTACCTGGTAGCTTATCGAATACAGCTTATTGTCACGTATAATCCCGTACTCGACAGTATCAATTGTTTCATTACCAGAATAGCTTCTTGTTACTAATTTATAAGCTGGATGACCTGCTAATAATGAATCAGTTGAAGCTTCTACTATAGTAACATCTTGATCTTGTTCTTGAATAGCATTTGTACGATCTTCCAAATAAGCACTTACATTATCAGGGGAATAGAAAATAGGTGGATAAAAGGTTTGAACGTAAATATCAAACCATGAAATAAATGTCTCTGGAGATACTCCCGAATCATCAACATATGCAGGGAAAAAGATTATCTGTTGTACTGTGTCATTTGAATTGCTGTCGTCAATCAAAAAGCTAGAAGGATATTTTAGAGAAACACCAACATCACTATTTTCATAGTTATTAAAAATTATGCTATTATTACTGGCAGAAACCGAATTTGCCATTGTTGCTACGGATTCTTGTGCAAAAACCAAATTCGAGCTATTATTACCATTGAGCATATTTGTATTGAACATAGCGCCAAATAATGAAATCACAAATGTCAAAACAAAAAGAGAAGATGAAAAAATAATCACATTTTTACTCTTGTTCATCAAAGGGTATTGAATTAACACATATAAAATATTTTTCTGTACAAACCCAGAGTTAGAAATCATAACTATTTAAAATATGCAGACAAATAAGAAGGAGATGAAGAATGAAAATTGGAATAGAGGAGGCTAAAAGTTAAGTATGTCAGATAAGAAAAATAATTTTAATACAGATATCACTGATGAAGATGAGCTAGATGAGATAAAAAAAATTGCAGAGATGTTGAAT
>DATEIH010000305.1:0-14064 GCA_035279165.1 Candidatus Nitrosocosmicus sp.
AGGTAAAATAAGTATGGTGAACACAATCTTTCGGGTACAGTCGCATAAATTCACTCAAGAAAATATACAAACTACTCTTGTTTGTTCAAACTGTGATGAGGTCTTCACCAAAGAATTTCTATTAGACCTTGAAGGTCAAACAATTGAATTTAAGTGTCCAGTTTGCGGAAATTTAGGAGAAGCAGATATCCCATATAAGACCGCGGAAGAACGTGAAGAATTCGAAGAAGATTTCGATGATGTAACAGAAGAGGATGGTGGCGATGAATTTGAGGATGATTTTTAATTAGATTTGTCTTTTTTCAAGTTTATCTTGCCTAATTGTGCTAAAAAGGCTGCTAGTTGTATTTCAGGATGTGCGCCGTTTGCAAGTCTATAATCGTATTCTGCAATTATAGAAGAAATTTCATAGGGATCTTTCAGATCAAGCTTATAAATCTCTTCATTGGCATATTTTAGAAAATCTGTTTCTGAAACTCCATAAACATATAATAATTCTAATAATTTTATCCTTGACTCATTAAATTTAGAATTAATAGCTAATTTTATTATATCAGCTATTATACTTTTTCCAGATATACCAATTGCATTTTGAACCTGCTGCACACTTATATTTCCGTTCACGGAGGCAGCTTGCAATATATTGATTGAATGTCTTAAATCACCATTTGTGTGTTCATATATTTTAAGGAGCGCTTTTTCTTCAACTTTTACTCCCTCTTTTTTACAAATATCCTTCAAATATTCAATAACCTCTTCCTCAGAAACCTTTGAAAATCGAAAAATTACACATCTACTTTGTATTGGTTCAATTATATGTGAAAGATAGTTACAAATAAAAATAAATCTAGTAGTTTTGGCACTATCTTCTATTATTCTTCTCAAAGCTGTTTGAGCCTCTGTAGTCATTTCATCCGCTTCATCCAAAATGATGATCTTAAACGGCCTCTCGTTTTTTTCTTGATTTATTGAAAGCTTCATGATCGATGCAAATTCTTTTACTCTTTCACGAACCATTTTTATTCCTCTTTCATCTGATGCATTAAGCTCTAGAGTATCTCTTTTCCAGTTATCTCCTAGCATTTGTTTTGCAAGGCATAAAGCTGTAGTAGTTTTACCTATCCCTGCAGATCCTGTAAACAACAAATGTGGTAATTCGTTAGGTTTTTTCATTAAATTTTCTAAGCCTTTTACAATTTCTTTTTGATTAATTATTTGAGTTAGATGTTTTGGTCTGTATTTTTCGACCCACATAATATCAGAAATAACTATTGGTTTCTGCTCCTGATGCCGTTTTTCCATCGTGATGTATTATCTATCTTTTTCTAATTTAAAATTATTCAATACTCTGTAGAGGATACTGTTGATCTGGCATTGAAATTTTATTAACTAAGAATGATAATTACTTTTGTGAATTCGTGGCTGCCGTCACATGATGATGTGGGTGATGTTAATGTTAACGTTAATCCTGGTGTTGCAAATAACTTAATTTCAGGTATAGATGATATTTCAATCCTCTATACTTTTTCTACTCTAGAGTATCTTCTAAAGGATGTACGAGTAATATATTTAAGGGATATTGAAATATCTATAAAACCACTTATTTTTATTAGCGCTAAAGAAGGAGATATGACTTCGGTTCCTAGATGGATCTCTATTATTTTGAGTGAACAAGGTGTAGTAGAAATACATGATGATGATCAATTATCTTATATTAAAAGAGCGTTAAATCGAGAAAGAATATCGCCAAGCCATGAGGTATCTACAATAGAACCAGATTTTTACGCACGCGTAAATAATTATCTTCGTACCATCGACGAGAAAGACAGGGAATCATTAATAGTGTCTTTGAATCCATTCATAGCTTCTAGGTTACAAAAGATAGTCAAACTCTCTGCTTCTTCTCCTTTGGTGCCAGAACTTGAAGAAAAACTATCGTCAGAAGAAAAACTTCTCTATGAGAATTTCCATAAAATGACATCTAATTTTAAAAAACTGGTGTTAAAGATTGAATAATGCTGAACCTCCTAATCCATCAAATATGCAGGAACAAGAACAACAAACCATATCTGCATTATCCAATGAACTGGAGGTTTTTTTACGTTCATTTAAGGATCGTGATGGTAATTACAAGTATTTTGATAAAATTAATAATATGATGGCGACATCCTCGACTTCTATTACTATTGATTATATTGATTTTGATAGTTTCAGTCCACTACTGGCAAAGGATATCACTCACAATCCAGATGAAATGCTTTCAGCTTTTAATGAAGCTGTTATTTCTGTTCTATTGGAAATTCATCCAGATTATACAAATGAGATTAGAGAGTATATCCGAGTGAGAATAGGAAATTATGCTGTTCAAAAAGGACTGCGTGACATAAATGCCGATGTTATTAATAAGTTACTGGGTGTTTCCGGAATGGTGGTACGTTCCTCAGAAGTTAAACCATTAGGAAAAAGAATTGCATATAGATGTCTGAATTGCAATCAAATCAGTTTTTCACAATTAAAGGGGTTATCTTTAAAAAAACCACAAAGATGCCTTAATTGCTCAGAAAAAGAAATGGAAATGGATGTAGAAAGCAGTCTATTTATCGATTTTCAATTGGTTAGATTACAAGAATTGCCTGAGGATCTTCCTGCAGGACAACTTCCTCATTATGTAGAGGTGACAATTCTTGGTGATTTGGTTGACCAATGTAGACCGGGGGATAGGATTATGTTGACAGGAATTATTAGAATAGATCAAGAATCTTCATTTGTTTCGGGCAATTCCACCACTCAAAAGACTTCTTTGTTTAGATTACGAATGGAAGGCAATAATATAGAATATCTTGGAGGTAGGGCTGGAGATAAGAAAACTCGATCAATAGAGCGGATTTCAATCAGTGCAGAAGATGAACGACAAATACTAATCTTGTCAAAAAAACCTGATATCTATGATAAACTGGTATCATCCTTTGCTCCACATATCTATGGACACGAGGTCATAAAAGAGTCCATTTTGCTTCTAATTGTGGGGTCTATTACCAAAAAATTGGACGATGGATCAACAAGAAGAGGTGATATCAACCTCCTATTGGTTGGTGATCCAGGAACAGCCAAGTCTGAAATGCTTAAATTTGCCGCAAAAATAGCTCCTAGGGGATTATATACTTCTGGAAGGGGCTCCACTGCAGCAGGATTAACAGCTGCTGTAGTGCGTGATAAGTCCGGAATAATGATGCTTGAAGCAGGTGCAGTAGTACTTGGAGATCAAGGTTTGGTTTGTATCGATGAATTCGACAAAATAAAAGCTGAGGATCGTTCAGCGCTTCACGAAGTTATGGAACAACAAACTTGTTCAGTTGCTAAAGGTGGTATAGTGGCAACATTAAATGCGAGAACCTCTATACTATCTGCTGCGAATCCCATGTATGGCAAATATGATCCCTATAAAAATATCACTGAAAATGTAAATCTTCCAGTTCCTCTACTTACAAGGTTTGATCTTGTTTATGTGATTCGCGATCTTCCAGAAAAAGAAAAAGATAGTAAAATCGCCAGCCATATTTTAGAAATCCATAAGGATGTCCAAAAATCATCTCAAGCCGCTGTTAATATAGATCTCTTTAGTAAATACTTGGCATTTGCTAAGCAAATTGTTGAACCCGAGCTGACTCGAGAGGCGATAAATATTATCCGTGACTATTATATGAAGATGAGAAATGTTGATTCAGACAGTATGATTACCGTTACTCCCAGGCAATTAGAGGGTCTAGTGAGACTTGCTACTGCTCGCGCAAGATTGTTGTTAAAAGATAAAGTCGAAAGAGAGGATGCAGAAAGATCGTTGTTTCTAGTTCAAAGAATGCTAGAAACAGCGGGCGTTGATGTCAATACTGGTAAAGTTGATCTGGGTGTATTGCATGGAAAACCTTTCAGCGAAATATCAAAACTAAAACTTTTCATGGAGATATTTTCAAGTCTTTCCGGAGAAGAAAAGAATGACGTTGAAGAGAATGTGTTCATTGGAGAACTAGTAAAAACCGGTAAATTTAGTGATTCAGATGCTAGATTGCACATAAAAAAGGCAATGAACGATGGTCAAATTTATGAAAGAAAAGCTGGATTCTATTCTAAAGCCTAAGGACCATTCTTTACGTACACGGCCAAACAGCCAATAAAGCACGAAAAAATATTTATTATATCCGTATGCCTCTTCAATTGCCTTGACTGTAGTTTCTGATTCCTATATGGGATTCTTTTTGCCTGGTAACATTTACGAAAGATTATCAAAATTTCTTAATGGTGATTTGGACTTTCCATTCGTCGATCAACATGAAATTTTAGGAATTTTTTTTCTCTTCGGAAAAAATTTTGGAGTCAAAAATGATTTGGATATGTTATCTGCAAAAGATATCACGCGAAAAACTATTGATCAACTAAAGCGTGAAATTTTTCTATCAAAAAATATAGGTCCATCTAACACTGAATTGATTAAAGAAAATTATCAAAGACGGGTTCTTCAAATTTATGTTGAAATGCAGAATAACCCCACATTTGAAGAGAGAGAGATAAATAAACGGATTAGCCGAGATCCTACTTTGCTCATGTACTGCTATGCACATCATATTTCATACTACAGACAAAAATGTTTTTTTGAAATTTATGATCCCTTTAAAAGGGATCAATTAGATAAAAAATTACATAATTTATTGTTAAATCGGATGGTTATGTTAAGCTATAACGTGGAAAAATCTGATAGTTTGCCTTATAATACTTTGCATCCATTTGTAGATTGGATAATTCAAAATAATACATCTGGGTTTAGATCAGTATTCTGATTCTTATTACTTGTTAATTATTTAAATTAATTATTATCACAACGTACATTAATTGGTTTGTTATAATCTATAACATGTCAATCCAAGATGAGTCTGGTTATATGTCCTTGTTAGATAGGTTACAAAATAAACTGGGAAATGTTGTAAAGAAAGAAGTTTCCAGACTTGAAGTTCCTGTTCCAAGAGTAATATGGGTTGGCCAACGAACAATTTTTAGAAATTTCATGGATTTTCCAAAGGCATTAAGACGTGATCCTGAAAAATTATTACTGTATTTAAATAAGGAATTAGCATCTGCAGGATATATTTCTGGTGAACGGGTTATTTTTTTGGGCAGAAAACCTGTATCCTCTTTCGGAGGTTTGATCGATCGATATGTAAAGGATTATGTTATTTGTCCTGTTTGCGGTAGCCCAGACACTAGAACAGAAAAAATTAAGAAGTTAGGCTTTATGATATGTGAAGCTTGTGGTGCTAGATCTTCTATAAAAAGTAATTATGCTTAATTGATTGATTACAAACCGCAATATCGATCGGATGCAAAATATTCTCATCTTTTTTTCTTTGCTTCCAGATTATACTATAATCGATATGTAATTATTAGATTTAACCAAATTTATTATTATGGATAAAACTAAAAACAAAGATCAAGTAAAAAATGATCAAGATAATGATTATCTGTTATTAGACGATGACACCAATAAACCTAATCAAAATTTAGAAACTGAATTATCCATTGAAGATGTGACTGCCGAATTAAAGGAAACAAGAGACGATTTGGAACATTATCGAAAATTGTATGACGACACCTTTAACAAATTAAAATATAGTTTAGCAGATTTCGATAATTATCGAAAAAATATTGAAAAACAAAACGCCCTGAGAATACTTTCCGTGAAGGCCGATATCTTGTCAACCGTGGTTAATTTGCGCGAAGATTTTTTACGGGCATTAGATACATTAAAACACCACAAAGTCGATATTTCCATTCTCGAAGGATTGACTAATATACTAAAAAATATTGATCTCTTTTTAGAAAAAGAAAGTGTTTTAGAAATCAAAGCCTTGAATAGTGTTTTTGATCCTAACTTTCATGAAATTATAGGATTTTCTTATGTTGAAGATGATGCGGAAGAAAATATAATTACTAAGGAGATTAGGAAAGGTTATTTATTAAATGATCGTGTTCTTCGTCCGAGTTTAGTAGAAGTTTCCAAAAAGATAATTAAAAATATCGATAATGATAATAAAGAGGATACAAAAGGAGATGAAGTTTAAATGGGAAAAATAATAGGAATTGATTTGGGAACTAGTAATTCTGCCGCTGCTGCTTTGATCGGTGGAAAGCCAGTTATAATACAAGCTGCTGAAGGCGCCTCAATAGGAGGGAAAGCCTTTCCATCAGTGGTTGCATTTTCGCAGGATGGTCAATTATTGGTTGGAGAACCTGCTAGACGTCAAATGCTTTCAAATCCTGAAGGAACTGTTATTGCCGCCAAAAGGAAAATGGGTACTGATTACAAATTTAGAGTATTTGGAAAAGAATATACTCCACAGCAAATATCTGCATTTATTCTTCAAAAGATCAAGAAGGATGCTGAAGCATTTCTTGGTGATACAGTCGATAAAGCTGTAATTACTGTTCCTGCTTACTTTAATGACAATCAGAGACAAGCAACAAAAGACGCTGGAGAAATTGCCGGATTAGAAGTAGTTAGGATAATTAATGAACCCACCGCTGCTTCACTAGCATTTGGATTAGATAAAGTAACCCATGATCTCAAGATTATGGTCTTTGATTTTGGAGGAGGGACCTTAGATGTTACCATTATGGAAATGGGTGGTGGTGTATTTGAGGTCAAGAGTACTTCAGGTGATACTCAACTTGGTGGCACAGATATGGATAATATTTTGATAGATTATCTTATAAATGAATTTAAAAATCAATCTGGAATAGACGTCAAAAATGATAAAGCAGCGATGATGAGGATTAGAGAAGCTGCAGAAAAGGCAAAAATCGAATTATCAAATATCGTCACCACGGAGATAAACCTACCATTTTTGGCATACGATCAATCTACTGGTCCAAAGAACTTTGCTATTCCTTTGAATAGAGCAAAATTGGAGGAATTATTGCGTCCAGTGGTAGAACGATGCAGAAATCCAATGCTACAAGCTATCAAGGATGCAAAATTGTCAGCTTCAGATATAGAAAAAATAGTATTGGTTGGGGGCCCTACCCGAATGCCGATAGTAAAAGAATTTGTAAAATCTGTAATGAACAAGGAACCTGAACGTGGTGTTGATCCAATGGAAGCAGTTGCTTTGGGAGCTGCAATTCAAGGTGCAATAATTTCAGGTGAAGTATCTACTGACATTTTGTTGGTTGACGTTACTCCTTTGACTCTTGGTGTGGAAGTTATGGGTGGACTTAAAGAAACTCTAATTGAACGAAATACTACTATTCCTACCAAAAAGAGTAAGGTATTCACTACTGCTGCGGATTATCAGACCGCAGTTACAATCCATGTTGTCCAGGGTGAGAGAACTATGGCTGCTGATTGTGTTTCACTAGGCATGTTTAATTTATCGGGCATACCGCCTGCTCCTAGAAGTGTTCCACAAATAGAGGTCACATTTGATATCGATACTAACGGAATTCTGAACGTGACCGCCAAAGATCTTGCTACATCCAAAGAATCAAAGATTACTATATCTGCTAGCTCTAAATTATCCAAAGAAGAAATCGAAAAATTAAAGAAAGATTCGGATGCATTTGCTGAAGTAGATAAAAAGAAACGAGAAGAAGCAGAATTAAAGAATGAATCAGACAATTTACTATATTCTGCAGAAAAATTGATTAATCAAGACTTAAAAGATAAAGTGACCCCGGAGCAAAAGGATAAAGTAAATAAATCAATCCAGGAATTAAAAGAATCGATAACAGCCAATAATGTGGATGCCATTAAAACAAAAATAACCGACTTAAAGAACGCATTAGCTGAAATAAGTACAGCTGCATATCAGGCAGTTCAACAAAATGCTGCGAATGCTTCAACCCCCGGGGAAGTGGGGTCCGATGCCCCGCCTCCAAGTGATAGCACTTTTAATCAAAATCCTGAAAATAACGATCCTAAGTCTGCTGCTACTGCTGATGCAGAAGATGCTACCGCCACCAATAAATCAAATAATACTTGATTAAGAGAATAATTCTACACTTTTTGTGATTTATTATGAGTAAAAAGGATTATTATGATGTACTTGGAGTTCAAAAAACTGTTACTAAGGATGAGTTAAAATCCGTATATAGAAAACTTGCGTTAAAATATCACCCCGATCGTAATAAATCGCCTGAAGCAGAAGAAAAATTCAAAGAAATTTCTGAAGCATATGCTGTACTATCAGATCAGGAGAAACGTAAACGATATGATACATACGGTCATGTGGGTAATGAGGAAGTATTTAGAGGATCTGAAGACAATTTTGCAGAAATTTTTAAAGATATTGGCTTTGGTAATGTAGGTGATATTTTTGAACAGATTTTTGGTAGAATGGGAGGCGGTAGAGGCGGTGGTTTTAATAGTGATCCCTTTAGCTTCAATTCCAGAACCTCAAACAGAAGAATAAGAGGCAGAGATTTACTGTATGATGTAGACATGACTTTGGAGGAAGTAGCTAAAGGTAAGAAGGAAGAGATACAAATTCCAACAATTGAAGACTGTTCAGTTTGTTCGGGGACAGGTGCTTCCCCAGGAACTTCACCAAGAATCTGTCCTACATGTAACGGCCAAGGACAAACCCGCAGAGTCTATAACCAAAATCAATTTTCCACCTTTATTTCTTTAGAAACCTGTAATGCTTGTCACGGAGAAGGTAAAATAATAGAAAAACCTTGTAATACTTGTCATGGTAATGGTAAAGTTAGAAAAACGAATAACCTAAAGATCGATATACCCTCTGGTGTTGAGGACGGAGTAACATTGAGAATTTCTGGAAAAGGGGAAAACATTCAGGGTGGAATGAATGGCGATTTATTGGTACGTGTACATGTACTCCCGCACCAACTTTTTAAAGTACTCGATGATGGAGATTTGATGTATAATTATGATGTTTCATTCATTGACTTGATATTAGGAACGGAAACAAGGGTTCCAACCATCGATGGAACCGAAAAATTGAAAATTCCTGCTTGTACCAAAGCTAATGCTGTTTTTAAAATCAAAGGAAAAGGTTTGCCAAGATATGGAAAATTTGGAAGAGGGAGCCAATACATAAAAATCGAAGTAAAATTGCCTGATAAGATAAATGATATCCAAAAAAATCTTTTGAAAGATTTGTCAAAGGAATTCAAAAAAAATGAACTATAAAAACTATTTTTCATACAAATTTAGATCAATACTATATGTTGGCAATAGAATCTTTTAATGTAAGTAAAATATACAAAAATTCCAATAAAAAGGCATTAAATGATATCTCTTTACAAATCGAAAAAGGAAAAATATCTACATTATTGGGAAGAAATGGGGCCGGAAAAACTACCTTTATACGTATTTGTTCTACTCAATTGTTACCTACATCCGGAAGGATATTAGTGTTTGGTGACGATATACTCGAGTCTCCAGAAAAAATACGTCAAAAAATTTCTATAGTTCCACAGGAGGGAAGACCTTTACGTGCATTAACTCCGTGGGATCATATTTATAATTGGTTGCGGATACGAGGCGAAAAGAAAGAGTCTGCGTTGCATAAAACATCTGACATATTACAAAGGCTTGATCTGTTTTCTGCAAAAGATATTCCTGCTTTGAATCTATCGGGAGGAATGAAACAGAAAATTTTGGTTGGGATGGCCATGGCAACTGAATCGCCTTTGCTATTTTTGGATGAACCTACTATAGGTTTGGATCCAGTCTCACGGAGACAGGTGTGGTCTATTATAAAAGATTGGAAAAATAAGGGAATAACAATTATTTTAACTACTCATTATATGGATGAAGCCGAAATGTTGTCTGATTCTATATTCATTATTGATGAAGGTAGGGTCGTTTCTAGAGGCAACATGAACGATTTAAGAAATACTCTAAATTATCAAATAAGAATTGATATCAACATATCAAAGGATTATAATGTTTATGATTTAAAAAACTTCATTAATTCTTTTGGGAAAACAATTAGTATGAGTTCTGACTCTATAAGATTATTTACTTTTGAGCATAATCTAAGAGAAATATCTGATATTTTGGTTCGTAATAATTTGTCCTTTTCTGTATCTCCCATCACATTAGATGATATTTTCGTAAATCTTGTGGGTGGAGTTGGTATGGAGTGATCTTTTCATTTTTTATTAGAATATATGTTGGGCTTTTTAAAAATATTTCATGCGGGAGTTGCCAAGCCTGGTCAAAGGCGTGAGATGTTTAAAACACGATGCTCAGAAACCAGGATAATTGAGATACCTCATCTCTTAGGGGTCCGTGGGTTCAAATCCCATCTCCCGCATTAGAAACTTGTTTCTTTTTTTATCCCTATCTGAGCCTTTTCCCATGCCTATAACTTTAAGATGATCATATACTCATTTAACAAATGTAGTGAATATTTGGCAATGAAAGATGAAAAGTTACAATGATAAACTAATCAATTTTTGATGCCATATCAAATATGTATCTCAGAATAGCAACACGAAAGTAGCTTGTGGTGCACTATGAATGTATTAACTATATGTATTATTCTATTCAAATTCGTATATTGTAATTAGATTAATGCACAAATATAATATCTTTAATTTATTAATATTTAACTAACAAGACATAGTCTCGCAAACAAAAAAACCGGATGAATCTCTTTGTCTTTTGCTAGGTCTCGATTCCATTCATTCATCTATACCGTATATATACTCCTTATATTACCAATATTATTTAGCGGGGTGGGGAAGCCAGACCTTTTTAGGGGCTAGGTTATCCCGGCGGGCTCATAACCCGCAGAGCGGTTTCTGTGCCTTTAAAGCCAGCCGTAAGTTCAAATCAACCCCCCGCTATCTTTTATCCATGTTGTACTTTTTAGCAACTGTTTTATTTCCATACTATTAAATCGCTTTTCCATACCATATCTGGATGATGGTTTGGTAAGATGTCGATGAGCAATAGGTTCCGGAATATATAGACCAGACTTTAGTTTTCTATCTTTTTCCGTCTTTATTTTTACACTATTTCTAATTCTTGTTTTACAAATATAACATTGATATCCTTTATTCTTTCCCTCTGATTTCATATTCTTAGAACATTTTTCGCAAGTGGGGTTACTAATGTTATACACTCTTGCTAATTCTTTGATTATGAGGTATTCCAGGTTAAGTGTAATTTGATTATTTGATTTTAAATGTGAACCATACCCTACCTCAAGCCTATCTCCAATTATCAACATGTTTGCAATCTTTGTTAGACCCGTAGGTTGGTAAACCGCTACTGGTAAGAAACCACCAAATCCATCCTTTATTTTGAATATTACATGTCCACCATTAATCACAGAAGGTGTAGATGCAACCTGCGAAGTTATATGTCCTGAGGTATATGGTTTAATGTCAATTCCACTGGTTTCTTTGACTAAATGTAAATTCGTTCCTTGATTTGATCTGAATATCATATAGCCTTCTAATTCTTCTTCGATACACAAGTTTTTCAGAAATAATGTGGTTATAAATGGATCTTCTCCTCTAATGCCACAAAACACTGGGTCAGGCCCACGAGGGGTAATTAGTATTCTATTGTTTTTATTGTCAAAATTATTGTAGGTATACGGATATGATTGCTCGCTTAATTTTTTTACTTTAAAGTCATCTGTTTTTCGGTTAGTTCCGATATTCCCTTTACTTCTGTATGCAATTGTTTCAAATGTATGATCCGAATCTAAAAGACAACCTATTGCTGCAAGGGCACCTACAATTCCATACCCTTTACCAAAAATGTTGAATTGCACATGATTCTTATTAGCTATTTTTATAGCGAGTTGTTTACTTAATATGGTATCCATAGCACTTTTACTAAAAGATATCAAGTCTTTGTTAATGCCATTCTCTTCATAAAAAACCAAACCTGGATTGGCACCGTTTTCTAATTCGGAATAGTTTTCTATGATATAAGTAATCTCCTCTTTGATTTTCTGATAATTTTTACCTCTTATTCTTAGACAGACTGCACCATTTCCTCTAGTTTTAAGAGGAACATTGGGATTTAGTCTTACTAATAGTGGAAAATCAATAAATTCTACCTTAAATTTTCTAATTAGCATATTTGATATTAAATAAGATAGGTGGGTTGTACATCTTCCATTTATTGAATCAGTATCATCAAATCCTATATGCAGAGTTTTCTCATCACTAGGTTTATTCCAATTATTTATTAGCAACAATTATGTCTTTATTGTAATGAATATCTCATACTATTTAATAAAAATACCCTAAAGTTATAGGAGTAAATTTTAGTATTATAGAAAATTCTTATACCGTTTCGATCCAATATTTTAAGTTGTTAAAATCCATAGATGAAATCGATTTTGAAAAACGAAATGGAGTCATACCTGTAGTGGTTCAAGATATAAGAACTAAGGATATTTTGATGCTTGGGTATGCAAATAAGTACGCCTTAACCAAAACCGTTGAAACTGGAAATGCACATTTTTGGAGTACATCTCATAATAGATTGTGGATGAAAGGCGAAGAATCTGGGAATATTCAACCAGTAGAAAAAATATTAGTTGATTGTGATTCTGATGCATTGTTATATCTGGTTAATTCCATGAAACCTGCCTGTCATACAGGAAACCGTTCATGTTTTCATAATAAATTAGGCTAATTGATTCCTAATAGTTAAGTAATACTAAATATTATTTAGAGAGATTTATCTATCATATTGTTCTTTTGTATTCAGAAATAATGGGAATTATAAGTGCACTAAAGTGTAGAGAATGTAATAAAGAGTATTCCCCAAGATTTATATACATCTGTGAGGATTGCTTTGGGCCATTGGATGTCCAATATGAAATAGATACTACCATTACTAGGCATACATTTGAAAGTCGTTCAGATTTAACTTATTGGCGATATTTTGAAATTCTTCCAATAGAAGACAAGAAAAATATAGTCAGTTTAAATGGTGCGATCACCCCGCTACAAAAAGCAGATAATTTGGGTAATAGTCTTGGCGGATTTAAGAATTTATATGTTAAAAACGATTCTGTAAATCCAACTTTCTCTTTTAAGGATAGGCCCGCAGGGATTGCAGTATCAAAAGCTAAAGAGATGAATTTATCTGCCGTAGGTTGTGCATCTACTGGAAATCTCGCATCTGCTACCGCCGCTCATGCAGCAAAGGCAAATTTGCCTTGTTACATTTTCGCACCCTCTGACATAGAAGAAGTTAAAATCGCACAAGCTTTGTCATATGGAGGCAAATTTGTAGCTGTAGATGGTACCTATGATGATGCTAATAGGATCGCCTCAGTAATTGGAGACTCTAATGGCTATGGAATTGTAAATATAAATATGCGACCTTACTATGTCGAAGGTTCTAAAACACTAGCGTTTGAAGTATTGGAACAATTGAATTGGATCGTCCCTGATGTACTGGTAATTCCAGTAGGAAGTGGAGCTATGTTAAATGCCATTTGTAAAGGATTTGAAGAAATAATGAATCTAGGATTAATTTCTGATATTTCTAATTTAAGGATAATTGCTGCTCAACCTAATGGATGTGCACCTATTGTTGATGCTTATAAGAATAGATCTAATGAAGTTATACCAGTAGAAAAGCCTGATACTGTTGCAAAAAGCTTAGCCATAGGAGATCCTGGTGACGGATTATATGTGCTAAAACGTCTAAGACAATTTAATGGAATAGGAGAGAAAGTTACTGATTCTGAAATTAAAAATGCCATTTTATTGCTTGCAAAATCCGAAGGAATATTCACTGAACCTGCTGGTGGTGTGGCAGTAGGTGTTTTAAAGAAACTAATAGAGGAAAATAAAATTGATAAAGACGAAAATATAGTATGTTATGTTACTGGTAACGGACTTAAAACTACTGAATCTATTACTGAGCTTCTTCCTACTCCTAGTTCAGTAAAACCTGATATCAGGCTAGTTTCCGCAATGATACGTTGAACAAACGGATATAAATCGAAAAATTACGGTGTTAATTATAAATTGACCACAATAGAATTTGTTGTTCCATCAGTTTTA
>DATEIH010000306.1:0-5315 GCA_035279165.1 Candidatus Nitrosocosmicus sp.
ATAATTTCCCTTTTTTCTGCCGTATCAAAAGTTAAGAATTCATTTAGTCGACTTTTGATGATAGGAGATCGAAGGCCAGGAGGTAAGTTTGACAAAATTATAAGTATGTTTTCTACAAATGATGATGCAGGATTCTCATTGTCCACAAGAGTCTGAAAAAATTAACAATATTTTTTTCTTTCCAATTTGCAGCGCTTCAATTCAAAAAGACTAAAAAACTATTTAACGAATATGGCGAAGATGCGATTTTTGCTCCGCTTCGACGAATGAGTGTTTGTTTTCCATCATACAGAGGTAATGCTAAAACTATTAGAATTAAATATTCTATGTTTTTTAATAATATACCGTATGCCTTGTATTGTCACTGTAGGTGGATTTTATGGAGATGAAGGAAAGGGAAAGATAGTTGCTTATCTTTCTATGAAAGATAATTATGACATAGCAGCTAGAGGGGGTGCGGGCCCGAATGCAGGTCATACTTTTGTTCAAAACAATAAAGAGTTCAAAGTTAGAATGTTACCTAGTGCAGTATTAAACAAAGATACTAGATTGTTAATTGGTGCAGGTGTCCTCGTAGAACCGAACATATTATTGAAAGAAATAGAGACATTCAGCACTACCGACAGGACTTTTGTAGATTTTCAATGCGGTATTATAGAAAAGATTCATCAGGATAGGGATAAAAATAGTGTTCATCTCAAGAATTTAATCGGGACTACGGGAACAGGAACTGGCCCTGCGAATGCAGATCGAGCTTTGAGGAGCCTGAGGGTAGCAAAGGATATTCCAGAAATTGCTTTATTTTTGGAAGATGTTAGTAATTCCATCAACCATTCGATAGACAACAAAGAAAAGGTCCTAATTGAAGGGACTCAAGGAACTTTTTTGTCACTATTTCATGGGACGTACCCTTTTGTAACATCAAAGGATGTTTCAGCTTCGGCAATTTGTTCTGACGTTGGTGTAGGCCCAAAAAAAATAGATGAAGTGTTAATTGTTTTTAAGTCATATGTTACCAGGGTAGGAGAAGGACCATTAAATTCTGAAATAAGTAGCGAACAAGCAAAGGAGAGAAATTGGTTAGAATACGGTAGCGTAACGGGAAGACAAAGAAGGTCGGCTCCATTTGATTACGACTTGGCAAAAAAAGCGATTAGAATCAATAGTGCAACTCAAGTGGGGTTGACAAAATTAGACATTGTTTTCCCAGAATCCAAAGGTATTACTGATTATTCAAAATTACCTCCGAAAGCTAAAGAATTTGTCGATAATATTGAATCGGAGACTGGGTTACCAGTAACTATTATTGGCACCGGAGCAGAGATTATGGATACAATAGACAGAAGAAAAAGCAAATGATTCTCAAGGATCAAAGGTAGCAATTTAATGTTACAAACTTCACAAGTCAAGAAATATAAAATGTTCCTAATTTTAGTTTACAATAATAAATAAAAATTAAGGTAATGAATATGCGCAGGCCACGATCCTAGCAAATCTTTAAATCAGTTCTATATAGATATCAGTAATGTCACGCCATTGGACTTTTGTATGATTTACCAAAGTTCTTGGCTTGTCCTACCCCTGAAATTAAGTAAATCTCTGGGCGATTAATACTAGTAACTAACTAAGCTTTTCTATGACAAAATAGAGATTATGAAAAAATCTTTACCACTACTAGGTATATTTATTTTGTCAATCAAATTTGAAATACGCTAGTTAAAACAATTATAGCCAGAAAAGATTTTGAAGATTTCAAATTACGTCTACGTCGTGTGGATGGCTCTCCTTATAACCTGCTAGAGTAATTTTTATGAATTCTGCATTCTCCTGCATTTCTCGGATTGTATTAGCCCCACAATAACTTAGCCCCGACCGAACCCCGCCGACAAGTTGCCTTATAATTTCAATTACGCTGCCTTTATACGGCACCATGGCTTCTACTCCCTCTGGGACGTAGTCATTTAGATCTTCATTATCGTAACTTGAGTCAGGGTTTTCTCTATGTCGTCGACCCAAAGCAGCATAAAAAGATGCCATGCCTCTGTACATCTTATATTTTTTGCCATTTTTCACAAGGGTCTTGCCAGGGCTTTCATCAGTTCCTCCAAACATACTCCCTATCATGACAGATGATGAACCAGCAGCTAAGGCCTTGGTCATATCTCCTGAGGTTCTAGTTCCACCATCGGAAATAATCGGGATATCATATTTCTTTCCCATCTTAACACTATCTATAATTGCTGTTAATTGAGGAACCCCCGAACCAGTAACAATTCTGGTAATACAAATTGAACCTGATCCAACTCCCACTTTGACTGCATCAACTCCTGCTTTTATCAAATCTTCGGTTCCTCTTCCAGTTGCGATATTTCCAGCTATAAGTTCACAAGAAGGAAATGCTTTTTTTATCATTTTTACAGTGTTGATAGCATTATCACTATGTCCATGTGCTATGTCCACAACAATTACGTCTGCTCCATTGTTTAACAATGACTCAGTTCTTTCAAGGTAATCACCTTTTACTCCTACCGCGGCCCCAACAAGCAATCTTCCTTTCTTATCTTTTGAAGCATTCGGATATTCCTCCATTTTCAATATATCTTTACCAGTTATAAGCCCACTAATCTCGCCGTTTTCATTAATGACGGGTAACTTCTCAATTTTATTTCTGTGAAGAATTCCTTTTGCTTGTTCGATTGTAGTACCAACTTTAGCAGAAACTACATCTTTGGTCATCAGATCGGATACTAAAACATTCAGGTCTCTTTCAAAAACAGTATCTCTGCGCGTTAGTATTCCACATAGCTTATTATTGGAATCTTTTACTAACAGTCCCGATATTCCATTTTCTGACATTAAAGAATTGGCTTGCTTTATAGTACTATTGGGATCAATGGTATAGGGTTGCTCTATAACAACAGATTCGCTCCGCTTTACCTTTAAAACTTGTTCAACTTGATCTTGAATAGTCATAAATCTATGTATTATTCCTATTCCTCCTTCTCTTGCTAATGCGATTGCCATACTTGATTCGGTCACTGAATCCATGTTGGCACTTATAATTGGGATATTAAGACTAACGTTTGAAGAAAGTCTTGTTTTTAGACTAGTTTGTGATCGAGACACGATAGGTGATTTCTTAGGCACCAGGAGAACGTCATCAAAGGTTAGGCCTTCTTTGAAGTACAATATTACCTTAATCCATATCATGTCCTAGGATTATAAGCGTTTTCTTTTTAGTTTGAAAGCTACAAAATATAGCATAATAAAGTAAGCAGTGTCTAAAAAGAAAGTAATTTGATTTCAGTTTAGATAAGCACATAATTGTAAATAGGTACGATGGTACCTATTTACAAAAATTATCGGGTCGAATTTAGTGTAGAGTTATGTGTTGCTGCTGCTACTGCTCCCTCTTCTGTTGAACCCAATGGAATTTCTATGAATGGAATGGCGCCAACGTCACTGCCGCCTCCTGCACCACCACTGCTTCCCGTTACTAATGGGAGTTTTCCATCCCATCGTTGAGTCTTTAACCAATCCAGGTATGTACTACTATTTTGAAGCTGAACATCGATAATTTTGATAGCTTCAGATTCTCCTTGTGCTTTTAATATATTTGCTTGTCGGAGACCCTCCGCATTCGCTATATTTGCTTTCTGCTCACCTAATGCTCTAGCTTCAGTTTGCTGGGCTTCAATTTGTATTCTTCGAAGTTCATTTTGAGCCTGGAGTGCACGCTGTTCGGCCTGGACCTTGGCTTCTACTGCTTGTACAAATTGATCTGAAAATTGGAAGTCAGTAATAGATATTGTGTCCATAATAATATTGTATGGTGTTAATCTAGCCTCTATTTGTTCCTCTATTTCAGATTTCACCTGATCTCTTTTAGTAATTAATTCTTCTGCATTATATCTCGCAGTTACTTGCTTAACAGATTCTTGAATTGTCGGCACTATAACCCTGTTAGAATAATCAAGACCTATTTCCTTATACAAGATTGGAACGGTGTCAGGATTAATCCTATAATTCAACGCGACTTCAGTCGCCACATTTTGAAGGTCTTTTGAAGCTGACGTGGTGCTCTCAACAATCTTTTGGGTTCTAACTTCCATTGGTACTATTGAATCTCTAAATGGTAATACAAAATGCAATCCTTCACTCAAAGATACCGAGGTATCAACCGCACCGAATTTTAGTAATACACCTCGGTTACCAGCCTCAACGATCTTCAAACTTGAGGTCAGTACAACAAATATAATAATAATGGCAATTATTGCAGGTATAGCTATTTTTAATGGACTAGAAAAACCAAATCCGCCTCCACCGCCAACATCTTCCAGTGGTTCCCCATCTGGTGTAATTCGCCTATTTCGTTTAGATTTAAAAAAATCTACCATGTTTGTATTAATTTACGTTTATACGTGATTTAAATATTTATAAATACTAATTTTATGAGCTATAATTTACCAAAGTGTTCAAGGAATTCTTTGGAAAAATTGGCAGTTTCTGACAGGTTTGAAACCCCTTTCACATTAGCATCTTTTATCCAAACTATATTTCCATCTAAATCTACAATTATCTGCTTTGATCGTTCAAGGTATTTCAAAATTGCGTTAATTTTATCCAGCGATAGTACGGGAGACAATAGCTTTCTCAAATCTCTTAGCTTGGGAAATGGCTTTACATTCTTTATTGTATCAACAAAATAATCAACTTCCGCTTCAGAATATGCATTTAGGGCATCCAATCTTCTTTTTTTGTTGACTTTTTTCTTCTTAATATTTGAATTTTAGATCCATAGTTTATAAAACTTTTTTTTTGATAAACTAGATATATTAAGCAAAAGAATGCCGGCTGAAACAACCAGTATAAATATTTCACTTTAACGGGTTCAAATTCACTAGGTGTGACCGAGATGGCTAAGTAATTGGGTAAAAACTTTATTTAATTTATGAAAAATAGGACGTCTTAAACCCAAGCGGCCAAGAATCAATATATCCTAAAACCTAAGAGAAAAACACAGCTTATCTATCAAATTATTAACGATAATAAGAGTAATAGAGGATGGCAAAGTTGCTCATTTAGATGCAAAGGGAACGGATAATGTATCATTTGAATCCTCAAACGATAAAAAGTACAGAGAAGCTAATCCCATTTTCTAAAAAAATTAGTTCAAACTTCATTAACGATCAGGTGATTTACACTTGCACTAGCAGAGAAACTAAAGGTATGTATGACTTTCTATGGAAAAGGAAGATCTATATCAATTTTTAAGTACGAAATATCTACAATCCCTTTCTTGATGGGAGACGAAA
>DATEIH010000307.1:0-2307 GCA_035279165.1 Candidatus Nitrosocosmicus sp.
GATTTACGTTTATTATTAATCATAAAGGACTTTCATAGTGGTTTTTTTATCTGCCTTTTTCTATTATATCCCCTTTCTGAGCGACACTATGAGAACAAAGACAATGTTTTTAGTTTTACTTTCTGATGTTTTCCTAATTAATTTTCACTGTCATTGTTATTGTTATTGTTATTGTTATTGTTATTGTTATTGTTATTGTTATTGCCAATCTAGTGGTCTGAATCTGCTCTCCTCTACTCCTTTCCTATGATCTTTTCCTTTAATCTTTTGAATTCTTCTTCTGAAATTGCACCTTTATCCTTCAATTCAGCAAGCTTTTTTATTTCATCAGCATGTGATATGTGGCCGTGGTGTTGGGGTGCTTGGCTCACATTACTATTGCCAGTAGGGGAGTAGGCAGGAGATCTCATTTGGGTGATACCGTTACGGATTACCTCTATCAAATCTTCAGCCTTTTTTTTGGGAATGGCATCTATAACGCCATTTTCTCCATGTTCATCTGTTTCCAACCTTTTTATCCATGGCATCCTGCCTGGAATATTGGGATTAAACAAACCTGGCGCATTAAAGATTACTGAAGCAGAAAGCACGCCTTTTTCTATTTTGGCGTTTGTAATAACATTGTAGGGGATATCAATTATGTCTTGTTTTAGTCCAAGCATACTTGGATCTCTTAAAATAATTCTTCTATCAGTTGCATAAACTACATTGGGTGAAAGTTGAGACCCGCCAGGTTTAAATCTTGATTGTCTAGCAACTACCAATACTTTTTCATCTGGATTTAACATTTCTGCAATTTTTTTTATCTCGTCTAGCTCATCTTCATCGGTTATATCAGTATTAAAACCATTTTTCTTATCTGACATACTTATATCTCATGCTCCTCATTTCGAATTTTCATTATTACACATCAACTCTTCTTATTTTATTTATTTGCATATTTTAAATAGTTGTAATTTCTAATTGTGGGTTTGTACAGAAAAATATTTTATATGTGTTAATCAAATACCCTTTGATGATTAAGAGTAAAAGTCTGATTATTTTTTCATCATCTCTTTTTGTTTTGACATTTGTGATTTCATTATTTGGCACTATGTTCAATACAAATATGCTGAATGGTAATACTAACTCAAACATAGTTTTTGCACAAGAATCCGTGGCATCATTGGCAAATTCGGTTTCTGACAGCAACAATAGCATAATTTTCAATAACTATGAGAATAGTGAAGCTGGGGTTTCTTTAAAATATCCTTCTAGCTTCCTTATTGATGACAGCAATTCTAATGAAACAGTAAAACAGATAATCTTTTTCCCAGCATATGTTGATGATTCGGGAGTTTCTCCAGAGACATTTATTTCCTGGTTTGATATATATGTTCAAACCTTTTACCCACCTATTTTCTACTCCCCTGATAATGTAAGTGCCTATTTGGAAGATCGTATAAATGGCATTCAAGAAGAAAATCAAGATGTTACTATAGTCGAAGCTTCCACTGATTCATTATTAGCAGGCCATCCTGCTTATAAATTGGTAACAAGAAGCTATTCTGGTAATAATACAATTGATACTGTAGAATATGGTATTATACGTGACAATAAACTGTATTCAATAAGCTACGAGGTAAATACTTCTGATTATCAAAATTCTCTCCCAATAGCAAACGAAATGATTTATTCTTTTAAGATAGATTCTGACAAATTGTCAGAATCTCTAAAACAATTGATTACCAATTCAACAGGACTGGCCATGCTTAAAGAAAAAGTGCCTTTGCTAAAAGGGATTCTATCTTCTTTGAATTTAAGTAATTTTGCTGATAATTCTTCAGAGTCGTTTAGTATGGCAAAGACGAATAACTCGACTAAAAACATTTTAGAAAATCTTCAAAATTACTCTTCTGGAAATATGCTAAACATGTCTTCTCTAATGAAATCTATTCCAGCTATTAATCTACAGACTATCTGTGGCATCAAACTTCTGTCAGATCTATGTGGTGGAGGAACCTTTTCTAATCCGTCTTTTAACATAGGCAATTCTCTCCCAAATAATGAAAGTTCTATTTCAGGTCTTGTCAATTTGCTTAATTTCTCCAAGAATCCAAAAGGTGACTTTGACCTCTCAGAACTTAAGGAGTTGCTGGGTCCATTCGCAATGCTTGCATCTCCTTCCTCTTCCTTTTCCTCTTCCCTTTCTAATTCACCGTTCTCTTCTCTAGGATCGCTATCCTCCTCCCCCTCACCCTTCTCCTCATTTAGCGATTTGCCATTTTCTTCTTTTTTTCCATCCAATGAATCTGATATCTCTCTTTT
>DATEIH010000308.1:0-6500 GCA_035279165.1 Candidatus Nitrosocosmicus sp.
ATCTGTAACTATATGTATGAACTATATTATAAGAGGCGAATACGGGCATCAAACAAGCAATGTAGTGGAACAGGTCACGGGACAAAAACCAAGATCTTTTGGCCAGTTTGTCAATGACTATTCTCGTTACTTTAGTTAGAAGGTCAATTCAGGAAGTTTGGGACTCGAATCTACATCTATCAGACGTGGGTTCCATTATCTCAACAATTAAGTTCATAATTTAATGGAGGGGATGGGATTTGTTCACATGTCAGGTAGTCATGGGTTTATACAATAATCGTAAGGTTCTTTATGTCATATTAATATAAACAACCACATTGAATACCTATGTCAATGTTGTAATGCCGTATTATTATTTGTGGCAATCTTTGCGATTTCTGGTGACTGCGACCAGATATTTGGGTCTACGACATTAACAATATTTACAATACCAATAAACATCATAAATAATATTATTGAAACAAATCCTATTTTCGAAAATAATTTGCCTCTATTATTGAAGTCATTTAAGAAGCAAAAACATGCAATTGAGAAGATAATAACTATGGTTACAGCAATGGTTACAAAAATAGATCGATTAGGAAACTCTGAAGGTGAAAAAGAAGAGATGGTAAGCAAAATTAAAAAGCCTCCAATAATAGTAGCGTTAATCATAAAAAGATCTTTTGCTTCGATGTTCATTGATGATGATAATGATGTCTTTGCATATCTTTATAATTTATTAATACCATGAGTAATAAACGTGCTTTTAATTATTGCGATAATGTAAACAAGTTATTACAAGGCTATTAGCAATATAAATAATGTAACAGATCTATTATCATGAGCTATGACGAAAGTGATATTATTTTCCAATTATACAAATTGAGTTCTGTCACACTGCCAGAAAAAAACACCAGATCTCTAGAGGAAATATATAAACATCTATATCTACAATCAAACTTCCATAAAGCAGATTTCCTGAACAGACTAAAAATGACTCTAAAAAAATTGGAAGAAAAGCAAGCAGTAATCTTTGTAAATGGTTTTACTTCTATTAGTCTGGTTGAGCCAAAATTAGCAGAATTGGTTGATGTTTCTAAATCAAACCAAAATTAAGCAGATAAGATAAACTAGAAATCATGTCATATTCTAATGCAAATTAAATAATTGATTCTAAAATGATTGAATATAGTGACTTGACTTTAGAATCAATTTTATATACAATTGCGATATCACTGTTTGTAGCATCTCCATTTTTGATAGCATCAATTATAAGTAAAGAGTATAGACATCCATTAAGATTACGTGCAGATTTAGCCTCTTTTTCGGCGGGCATTTTCATTGGTGCAGTAACATTTAGTATCATAGAAGAATCTGTAAAGTTAGGAGACATTTACACACTAGCATTTGGATTTGGTATCGGCGCCTCTACGTTTAGCATTACTCGCTACTTATTGCAAAGAAATCCATCTCCAAAGGGCAATAATTATCTTAAAAATTCTGTCAATTCTGATAATAATCATTCTAACGGTGAGGATAATAAATATGGTAACAATAAGAGAAACGAAGTGCAAAAAGAAAAAAAAGGATCAGGTAGACTAATAATTATTGGCACATTAGCAGACAGCCATCCAGAAACTATTATGATAGGAGTTATGATTGCATTAGGAATACCGGGGCTTTTTCCAACTGCTTTAACACTGTTCATTGGCAATTTTGCAGCTACTATTGTCGGTACTAGAGAATTGATAGCTGAAGACGAATCCAAGAGGAAGATTGTTCATAAATGGAGTCTAGTATTCATGTTTGTATCAATAGGAGGGCCAATCGGATATTTTCTTACGTTATTGTTAAATGAATATTATTTATCCATCATATTCAGTTTTGCTGCAGGAGCACTCATGTCCTTTGTAACAGAAGAATTAATACCTGATGCCTATAGAAAAGTAAACTGGCATATTGGTTTATCTGCTTGTCTAGGATTATTTGTAAGTTTCATTATATTCAATTATTATTAGCAAGTTTGATCAATGCATTATTGCATTCTATAAATCAAAATAAAAAAATTTTAGAAAATTTAGGCAGCTATGGGTTTTTCTTCTGCCTTTCTAAATTCTGATTGTTGTTGGATTATTTTTTCTTTACTTTTTCTATCGTTTTTTCCTGTTCTTCTTCTATTGGCATTTCATAATCACAGCACATAAGATAATTTAGAAAACATTGTGTATATAATTATAAGAACAAATATGCAGAGTATCACAGTAATCATAAAGCGTATCTTTCTAAGGACACATACAGAAAAGATGAAAACAATCAATTTTTCTTAAATGATAAATGTGTATTATAGTTAAGATTAAAGATTGCCAATACTTGCACTTTTTTTTGAAGTTAGGAAGAAGTTAATTCCATTATTAATCCATCGCTCCAACCATACTTCTTATTCATCAATTCTGAAACTCTATGAATCAAATCTGACTCTTCAACATTTTCAACGATCCTTCCATAACCATTGAATATTTGTTTATCTACTTGAAAAGATATTTTAGGATCATGAATGATATTCTGAACCCAGTGTGCTTTCTTTCTATGCTCTGACAAAATATAATAATTCTTATTTTGCTTGACATACCAAATTTCTATATTGTGTAATTTTCCTGTTCTCCATCCTTTGGTAGTTAGATAAAGGAATTGTGATCGTGAAAGATGAGTCAATAACCAAGTAATTTAAGTACCAACTATTTATCAAAATTATTGTATAAAGACAAACTTGATCATGGCAATTGTTTGTTGCAATATTACAATAGTATTGTTTTTAGTTAGGTTGCAGGGGTTTGAGTAGTCTAAGAAACATATAGTTTTATATTTTTTTAATATACTAATCCAGAAGCAGTAGTAACATCTGACACATTTTTATATTCTCTATTCTCAATCTTTGAAAGTGCTGAGTATATTCTTTCTTTATTGACAGGTGTTATCTTATCACGTATAAAATCTAAAATTTTGTCCTTTGCTGCTGGAAACTCTAAATCTTTTAGAATTTGACCGATCTCTGCGACATCAGAATAACTTTCTACATTAACTTCTTTTCTTTGTCCTTCAATTGCGTTTTGTTCGCTTATGATTTTACCTGTTTGCCCTTCAGGGCCGTGTTCGGTTGGAATTTGTTGCTTCCTTTCTCCTTCGATTAGATTATTCATGGTATACATGGATATCAAAATATTTAATCATCATCCTATAAGGCAAATCTAGATACTAAAGAAAATTCCTTAGCCGTCCGCCCATGAAGCGGGTTCCGTACTATATGTAACAATTTGAGTCAATTCAGTTAATCTATTTTTAACCAACACCAAATGACTAAATTTAATACTTTTATATGAAATTCAGATTTAGTCGGTTCACTTTGTCATGCCGATTATGAGATGCTGGAGCTGCCGGCATTTAGTAATAGTACCAAACTAATGGTTACTACTACTGGAATGGAAACGTTTTTGACGTTCATTAAGGTATAGTGACCAACAAAGTTTTTGTAATACAAATTAAGACTATAGATCCTTCTCTTCTGTTTCTCTGATATAATCGGTTCGATGATCAAAATCAAAAGATGATTTGAATATAGAAATACCGGTTAGAAGTTTTGAATATTATATCAAATTATGAATAGATAACAAGTGTAACTATTTGTATCCATTTGTAATATATAACTAGCAAAAATTAAATTTGTAAACAACCAATAGTTATAGTGTTTTACTTATACTTTGACTATGTCTAATATTCTAATTGCAAAGAATAAAGATATACAACAACAACCTCATCAGCAACAGCAGCCGCTTCAAGCACATCAACATTCTGTTACTTATGACTATGAGAATGGCGAAAAGATCTGTAAACTTTGTGGTATTGTTGTCCAGGACAAACTAGCTTTCTTAAATTAATCAAGCTAGATTTATTACTAAATTTATAAAAGTTAATAATCTATAGATATAGTCAAACATAAGATATTAGACGTTATTAAGATAAAGCAGAAACCAAGGAAGAACTAATGGAAAAAGCAAAATATAATGCAATACAAGACAACCATTTTACCGAAGAAGAATTATCAAGACCTGAAATACAAAATAGAATAAGATCCTTTATTAAAAGCAGCTATTTTTGAACACTACTTCTCAAAATAGACCTTTTTTATTTGTTTTACAGTCCAATGTTTAGGAAACAAACAATAAGAATGGGTTGGATTTATTTACATGTTAGATAGCCATGGGTTCGTAATATGAGGAAAGATGTCCTTCGGATTCATCCAAATAAACTTGCGAGATATACTTTAACGCATTTAATTTGCCAGTATTGTATATGATCTATTGTCAGAATGGTAAATTAGTTCCTATCTTATAAAATTTAAATATTAATCCATCAAGTCACTCATAATGAATAAATTATTCGACAAAGGTTTTGCAGTTTATTCCATACCTTTATTGATTTCAACCTTCATGGTCATGTCAGTTTTGCTGTGTATGCTCACTCCTAGTACTTCATTGGCCAGCACTCAACCTCTAAGCAACAATATGACCAACACCTTAAGTAACAATACTACTACTACTACTATTGATCCTGATCTAGAAGTAGAATCTATGACTAATGCATTTGGACAACCATTTTACCTTTTAAACGATTCCAAAGATACAGGCTATGAAGTCATTAGTCTAGATCCACAACAGACAAAGAGTTCCTACATAACTCAAGGGAATATGCAAGGAATAGGAAACGTAACAGAATATGGTACTTTTATCACAACATACTCATCACCAATTAGCAGTAGTATTGGTAAAGGAATGATAGTCAAAGGTGATCAAGTTGCAACATTTACCGCTCAAGATATAGGAAGTTACGACAAACAGGGTAACCTATTACTTAAGGGTGCAATGAATTTTGAGTCTGATGACCCGGAAATGTCTAAAATTAATGGAAAGATGGGATTCTATATCTATTGGAAATCCAGCAACGGTACTGACTGGTCCAAACTGTGGTTATGGAATTGATCCCCTAAACAGTATCTTTTTCCCAAATTTATTCTTTTTTGTTGTAAGGATATGTACAAATTTTTCCATTTCTATTTTCCAATTTAGATATTTGAAACCCCTATATAGAGCGAGGCAGAGGTTTGTGAAACAGATTTGACATACATGAGAGATTTAATTTTGTTCATTTATCGATACCAAGTATAGCAGGGAAGGGACTCGAATCTACGTCTTTCGGACATGGGTTCTATTTTATTCCAGATTTAATACTAAATCATAAGCAATAATGGAAGGCTGGGATTTGTTCACATGCTTGGTATTCGTGAAGTCATACAATAATCATGAGGTTCTTTATGTCAGACTCATAGAATCACACGCCTTGTATAGACTTGATTGTCCCAATAGAATGATACATCTACTTGCATAACTATGAATAGAATTGGAAGCCGACTAGAAGGGGGAGGTTAAAAAGAGATGAGCCGTCCTATCCCGCTTCCCCATTCTAGGAGTTATCTGAAACTTGTCTTTGATGGATGCGTTTGCAAAACTGTCGGTTTAACATAGTATTTAAAGATGATAGAAATGAATGAGTTCAACTATAAGAAAGTGAGGTTATGTTAAATAGGTTGTTACCCAAATATGTCTATGACTCAATCTCCATCTGTGATGGTGGTGGACGATGAGGAGGAACTTGCAAATCTTTTTAGAAGAATTCTAGGTGCATCTGGATTTAATTGTGTTTCTTTCACCGATCCGCTATTAGCGCTAGAAAACTTTCAAAAAAACCAATACAAATACACTTTGGTTATTACCGATTTACGAATGCCCGGTATAAACGGAATAGAATTTGCTAATGAGATAAGACAATACAATCAAAATGTACAAATTCTTTTGTTAACCGCATACTTTGATGATAACCGTCTTACGAGCGAGGATTTCATTAATGCGGATTTTGCTGAAGTAATAGAAAAGCCTGTTAGTCTTAAAGTATTACAATCTACAGTAAGTAAACTCTGTAATTCTCCTTTTAGAACCTAGTATGATGGGTGGATCTTCATTGGATATATCGGCAAGATGAGAAAGATTTACTTTACCAATCTTCATATCATAATGCCTTTTTTTGTTTCTAATAAACTAGCGGATAAGGACCAATATGTTTGGTCCTTGATATACCACTTCCAATAGTTCAGGATTCCACTACATCTGGTAAAAAAATAGATCTAACTTTTTAACTCGGAATCTTAAAAGTTGTGGCGACGGCGCTCTAGATAAGCTCAAGTGTTTTCTTACATGGGGCTGTTATTCTTGTTCTGACTTGAAAAGCCAAGGATAATAAAAATGGAAAATTGTCTAACCAGGAATGGGGTTTGTTGACATGATCTACGGCTTAGCATCTCATCCCCCATTATAGGAATGAAACTTTGTCCACAAAACACGGTAGAGTATAATGCTGTGTATAAAATACTATTTAATGATAATAGGAAAGAAAATAAACAAAAGCGTTTG
>DATEIH010000309.1:0-5126 GCA_035279165.1 Candidatus Nitrosocosmicus sp.
TTTATTTGGATTGATTTTACTACTGTTTCCGGTTACAAAGATTTGTGAAGAGAACTGCAATTACCTTTCAAGTGCACCTGAATATCTTAGACAATTGATAAATCCTTTATTTTTATTTATTTCTTTGATATTGATTTCCTCAGGCGTTTTTTTTATCCGTATAGGGAATAGACAACTATATAAAAGATTATAGTTCTCTGCTTTAGTTGTAGTATTTCTCTTCGAATTTACTATGCCATTAAACTAAAATGTCTGATTGTATAAATACTATATACTTTATGGCTAATCCATTTAGAAAAATACTATATACTTTTACAGCTAATCCATTCAAGAAATGGAAACCTAGAGGAAAAATTTATAGTTTCAAATGTTCACAATGCGGAGAGGTCTTCATATCTAGTCATAATTTGGATGCTCCGTTGTGTGACAAATGTATTCAAAAGATAAAATCCTTGGATTCCACTGTTGATAATGAAAAAAAATGCTCTGCGTGTGGTAACTCTGGGGTTATTTATGGTAAAGATCGATGTCATTCTTGTTATTTTAGCTTCAAGAAGAACAAATAATTTTACAAAATTTTGTTAATATTAGTCTCTTCAGAGTATATGAATAATGTTCATATTTTCATTTTGTATTAATTGGACTGAATGTTTCTATCCATTTAGTATGATTTGTGTATCCATGTAATAATTTATTATCGCTAATTTTTGATAATTATGTTCCAACCATTTTCCTTTTAATTCATACAATGTCTAAGTTTATTTTGTCATAGTCATTTTCTATAAACTCCAAAATTATTGGGGGAAGATGGGGCCGAAGGGAATTGTTCTAATATGTATTTATATTATTTGAACCCCTGATCCACGGGTTTCTTCAATAATTGCCCATTATTTGATCTGGAGCCCGTTGCGATGCCTGGCTTCGCTACGACCCCACCTTAATATAGGTTTTTTAATTGTAACTATAAGTTTTTCTAAATTTGAATTAGTGTATGAATCCGAAAATTGCTCAATATGTGTCAAATAAGCCTATTCCATAAAAAATATATGGTTTGTTAATCACAATATTATTAACATTGGCAAAATCTATTGATTATGATGTTCTTTCTTCAGCGAAAAATAAAGAACTCGAGACTAATGAAAAATGGGGTTTAGCAGAAGAATCTGAATATTTTGCTAATAAGGTAAAGCTATATCGTCAGGATAAATTGAATGCAGATGAATTTAGACGTTTTAGACTTCAAAATGGTGCATATGGCTCTAGATTAAATAGTGAATTTAGTATGATAAGAATAAAGGTCCCAGGTGGTGATATCACGCCTACCCAGCTTGAAAAGATTGCCAGTCTATCGGAATCATTCTCAATCGGATCTGCTCATGTATCTACCAGACAAAATATTCAATTGCACTGGGTGCAATTAGAAGATGTAAGTGAAGTATTTCGCGGTTTAGCTGAAGTAGGACTTACTTCTAGGGAGGCTTGTGGTAATACTATTAGAAATGTAATGTGCAGCCATTTTGCAGGAGTATGTCCTAATGAACCATTTGATACTACTCCTTACGCTAAAGCAATAGCGAGGTTTTTTCTAAGAAATCCTATTTGTCAGAATCTTCCCAGAAAATTTAAATTTAATTTTTCATGTTGTCCAGAACATGGTTATGTAAGGATAGCAGACGTGGGTCTCGTTCCTACAGTCCGTGATGGAGTAAGAGGTTTCCGGGTCTACTTGGGAGGCGGCTTAGGCGCTGCCTCTTTTATAGGTCATTTATTAGAGGAGTTTACTCCAGAATCTAGGCTTCTATCTACTTCTATAGCAACAATTCGACTTTATGATCGACTAGGAAATAGAGAAAATCTTGCAAGAAATAGGATGCGTTATTTGGTCAGTGAAATCGGATGGGAAAAATTTCAGGGCTTATTATTGAAGGAACGAATCCTGGTTGAAGCAACAATCTCTATTCCCACGAAAAAATCATACGATGGTTTTTTGAATACTGGAGATTTGAATAATACTTCAATTTCCTCTACCTCTACGAAGAGTAAAATTACATTACCGGTAATAAATTCCAATTCTGCAGACACACCATACACTCGATGGCTAAATACCAATGTTGTTGCTCAGAAACAGTCTGGTTATTACAGTGTGTATGTAACCTTAGGTGCAGGTGATATCACCTCTAGTCAGTTACGAATTTTTGCAGAATGTATCAGGGAATTTTCTTTAGAAAAAAAAGCCCGAACGACTCCCCAGCAAAACTTTCTGGTTCGATATATAAAAGCAGATCAATTACCAAAGGTTTTCCAAAAACTATCCGGCAATGGACTAGGGAATCCTGGTGCAAATACAATTGTATCTACTGTAGGTTGTTCCGGGACTACATCATGTAATCTAGCCATTACTAATTCTCATAGGCTTGCAAAGGAAATTCAAAGTAGATTTTTGGAATTAAATATTGATTTAGATAAAGACTTTGTTGATTCTACTATTAAAATTAGCGGATGTCCTAATTCCTGTGGGCAACATGAGGTCGCAACTATCGGTTTCTATGGTGGTGCTACTAGGATTGGAACATCCATGGTTCCAATCTATACAATGCTTTTTGCAGGTAGTACTAGCGAGAATGGTGAACTGGGCAAGGCAATCATGCGTGTTCCAGCTAAAAAGGTGCTCGATGTAGTTCTCAAAATATTTGAACATTTCAAAAAAGAAAGGACAGGCAATGAAAAATTAAGTGAATGGATTTACAAGATTTCAAATGGAAATGGATCTGGCGAAATTAAGAATATAGATGACATGAAGAAGCTACTTTTACCTATAATTGAGTTACCTGCATTTTCCGCCGCTCCTGATTTTTACAAAGACTATGGAACCGATACCAATTTTGTAGCAAAAACTGCTAGAGGTGAATGCGCTGCTTGAGCAAATCCATAAAGCGAAAGAAAAATGATGCCAAGGTAAAGGTAAAGGTAAAGGCAAAGTTAGTTAATAAACGTGTAAAAGCAAAACCTTCGTTAACACCTTCTTTGAATTTTGTATGTGATATTGATACTCTAAGAACCCTAATAAAAAAAAATAAAGTTAGGGTTGTGGATGTCAGAAAAAGAGAAGAATATTTGAAAGGTCATATAAAGACCGCCGTTTCTTTACCATTAGCTGAATTATTATCCAACGATGACCCCGAGTCTATAATTAATATTTTGAATAATCTTGGTATATCAAATGACACTTTGGTAGTCATTTACGATGATACGTTTGGTGCACTAGCGTCAAGGGTAGCATGGTCATTTAAGTTTGTTGGACACAGAAATGTTGCGTTATTGGAGGTTACCTATGATAATTGGAAAAAATTAGGTTTAGAAATTGAAAGAAAGTCTAATAAATATTCTAAAGCTTCACATTCTATTGATATAGACTATTCAATATTTGCGGATGCTGAATATATAGAAAATGCTCAAAATGATAAAAATAAGATTATAATTGATTCTCGAGAAAGATTGAATTTTTTAACAGAACATATTCCTAATTCAAAGAATATTCCATATACCATGTTGCGCTCGGAAAATTCCATTTTAAGAAATCCTTCTGAACTTAAACGATTCATGGAAAATAGGGGCATTGACTTAAGTAATGAGATAATCACTTACTGTGGAAGCGTCGGAACGTTGTCAGGATTAGCCTTTTTTGCCTTAAAGACCGCTGGAATTTCAAACGTGAAGCTATATCCAAAATCATTTAAGGAGTGGAAATCTCTTGGAAAACCCAAAACCGAATTCAAAGATGCTAACTACTGGGATCTTTCAGCAGAGTGAGTGTCTTATTTATTTCTTTATTTCTCAAACCATTCATTAATTCTTTCTAATTCGCAGCCGTTCACAGTTATTTTTATGGGTCCCAATGGGGATTCATTCTCATTTTCTACTAATACCACCACGTCAGAAAATGCAGCCTGTTTGTTTAACAAAAACCAAGTACTTTGCATGTTGTAGTTGTTATACAGAATTCTTTGTAAAACAGCCAGTGTTTTTTTTGACCTTATCTTGTCTTTTATTTTTCTCAAACCATCAAAATTATTCATCTTGATATACAAATTATTCTTTCTTATTGCTAGTTCTGAATCTGGTAATAGGTTTTTGACAGCAAAAACCACTTTTTGTGTGTCTTCAGTCAAATTAATTGGAGTTATGACAATAACTTCCATACTTTCAAGCTCCATTTTTGTTCTATGTGGTAAGAAAGCTTTTTTGCTTCCAGTTATCATACTCATCTGACCACTTTTTAATAATTACTTCTACGTGATTCTTAAGCTCGATCAAAGATAGATCATTATTTGAAATCGATTCGTCGGCCAGAGCTATAGCTTTGCTTATGCCTACACTCATCTCACGTTCGTCTCTTTGTAAAAACCTTTCATGATTTGATGGTGTATCAGACCTGTCTCGTAATTTTATATGATTATATCTAATGGTTGACGATGCATGAATAGCTAATAACTTTACAAAACCTATGCTTTTTAATACGATATACTCTTCATAGCTTCTAATCCCATCTACTACAATCAGACTAGAATTTTCTAATTTTTTAATCTTCTCCATTACTAACCTTGCAACAACTTCATTTCCGTGGTGCTTTCTTAAATTTTTCATCAAATCGCCAAGACTTTTGTCATCCATCGGCAAGTTGTTTTCAACCGCTTTTTCCCTTATTATGTCTCCCATAGTTATTAGATGAAATCCTTTACTTTGTAGGAAAGTAGCAACTGTCGATTTTCCTGCACCAGGCATTCCTGTTAAACAAATTATGAATTGGTTTAGAACCGACAATCTCTAATCTGATATGTGAACATTGTATCAATATTTGTTTTTTGATTACTTCGATTTTGAGAATTAATATAGATATAACTTCATCTGATTGTATTCATGCGTATATTTGTGGCAATAGATATTCCAAAGGTTGAGAAAATAATCCATATTCAGAATCAAATTATGAAACAAAATGAATTTGTCCCACATCATGTTAGACTTATCAACAAGCATAATCTTCACATGACAATAATGTTTTTAGGAGAAAATAACGATTTTGAAGTAAGAGAAATTATAACCAATTTGAAAAGTTTAGATTTTGATCC
>DATEIH010000310.1:0-2421 GCA_035279165.1 Candidatus Nitrosocosmicus sp.
ATTATTGTTTTTTTTTGTTTGAATAACCCTGGTTCTTTTGAATTACATTTTTTCCCTTATCTGAGGGTATAATTTTCATTTTTTCATCCAAAAAACTCTTGTTAAACTGGTTCCCCTCAAATAACCTATCTAGAAAAATTGCTAATGCAGCAATTTCTGAGTGAGGTTGACTGCCAATTGCAATATTGTAATCAGAAAGAAAATAAACCTCTTTTGGAACCTTTTCTGCTCCTATTACGACCAATATTTTTTTACCCAATTCCTTGATCTCTTTTATTTTTTGATTGATGGGTGCTCCATACATTGTAAGATGTACAACTATACCTCCATTTTCTTTCCATATTTTTAGGACCTTTTTCCAATTGTCAATGATTTCAAGTCTAAATTCATTTTCTCCTCCCCATCTTTTATTGACTTTATCTAGTGTTTTTTTTATTTCATCATCTACATCTGTCATATAGATTA
Organism: Candidatus Nitrosocosmicus sp.; assembly: GCA_035279165.1. GTDB lineage: Archaea > Thermoproteota > Nitrososphaeria > Nitrososphaerales > Nitrososphaeraceae > Nitrosocosmicus. The sequence continues at coordinate 466 of DATEIH010000310.1, forward strand.
CTTCGCTTCCCATTGCCCTTGATACCAACACAGCATGAGTAGTAGTTCTATCGTCTCTTACTAGTCTGTGTCCTATTCTAAGTACTGCTACAGATGATGACTTGCTCATTAAATATCTCTCCGTCAAGACCCTTCTATCATCTTTTCAATCATTACTGGAGAAATCTAAAAATCAAAAAATAAGGTTTCAGCATGGATTGCTTTTTCTATTCTATCCTATTCTATCCTATCCTGTTTATTCCTCTACGTCTTCTTCATTGGGGTTTATAAATAGAGTTATTCCCAAAAACCGTTCAAGTTTCTTTGCTAGAACTTCATCAGGCCTTATCGAACCTGTTTCAATTTTCTTTATTAGCGTCACTTTTTCGTTAATTTTTTGTCCAAGTTGTTCGTGAGTTAGCCCCTTTTTACTCCTAGCATTTCTTATTAAGGATGGAAATTCCTGATCAAGAATCAATTCATCAACCCAGTTGATTTTCTTTAAGGGTGGTGGTTTAATCTTTGGAGCTGGTCTTATTTTTCTGGCATAAAGATTCCTTGAGCCTTGTTGCGGGCTAGATGCAGGTTTGGTAGATAAATATCCTACTGGGTTAGTCACTTTTGGTGAACCTATGTTCTTTGAAACATTATTGGATTCTACTGGTTTTCCTCTTTTTGAACAAGACAAGCAGACACTCATAATTGATTTCTCAATTATTACTTTCTTGCTTACCTCGGTATGTTTTCCGCATAATTCACAAAAAGAAACCATGTAAGTAATTAATCTGGTCTAATTTATTAGGATTTGTCGTCTGTATGTATGTGTATATATATGTCTCATCCCAGTTTACACCATCGGATCAATTTTCCGAATGACCGTAAAATTATCTATTTGTATGAGACAAATGGTATAGATCAAACCTATATTGTAAATTATGACTAATGGAAGAATCTTGACGATTTTTAAGCTACAGGATTGATTTGCTGACTGGCAAAATAGGTACAATAGTCTTCTCCATCAAAAGCTTTTCTTGTTAGTTTTCAATTCAGATGGTTTTTATTGTAGATATATATAGTTAGGTTGTTTAATTGCAAAAGCTATTTTTAGATCCATATCAGAAAATATGCTCTCATGTGGATTTCCTCTTTGGAAGGGATATCAGTTCGATTCTTCCAAAAGATTTGGAGCTGGAATATTCTAGAAAAACTGCGAAAATCAAGAGCTTTAGCATAGATGGAAAATTAATCGGAACCTTTAGAACTGATGGGGGAATTGCATTAACTATTGATGGTGCTAAACTTTTTCTAAAACAAAAGGAGTACCAATCCAATTGCGTTGTACCGATTGAAGATGCCATACCATTCGTATCCGAAGGTAGATCCCTCTTCGTAAAGCATGTGTTAAAATGTGGTGAGAACGTTAAAAGTGGGTCGGATGTTGCAGTAATAGACAAAAATCAATCTGTTCTAGCTGTGGGTCGATCTTTGTTGCCGTTTTCATATTTTTTACAGTCATTAGATGATATTGCTGATCATAATATGGGATCGCTTATTCGTGGCATAGGAATAAAAATTAGAGAAGGAATAAAAAGCAGAAGTACTTAGTGATTTCTATGATGCGATCGGGCAATAGAGATATGCGCAGAATGCTTGACCGGATGGGTTTAGACATGAAAGATTTAGGTTCTGTGGAGGAAGTTATTATAAGAACCGATATGAAAGAAATATTTCTTAAAAAACCACAAGTTGTTGAAATGAAAGGCAAAGATAGTACTATTTTTCAGGTTATTGCTACCGATATAGAAGAAACCAACAGGGATGTTCCTTCCTTTAAGGAAGAAGATATTGTTTTAGTTATGCAACAGGCAAATGTCTCAAAAGAAAAAGCGATCGTTGCTTTGACAGACACAAAAGGTGATATCGCACAAGCAATACTTAATTTGACAGTTTAACACATACTTTCTTTTTTATATTTAT
>DATEIH010000311.1:0-5740 GCA_035279165.1 Candidatus Nitrosocosmicus sp.
TGTTAACCGCATACTTTGATGATAACCGTCTTACGAGCGAGGATTTCATCAATGCGGATTTTGCTGAAGTAATAGAAAAGCCTGTTAGTCTTAAACTACTACAATCTAAAGTAAGTCAACTCTGTAATTCTCCTTTTAGAACCTAGTATAATGAGTGGATCTTCATTGGATATATCGGCAAGATGAGAAAGATTTACTTTACCGGTTTTCCTATCACCATGCCTTTTTTCGTTTCAGATAAACTAGAGGATAAGGACCAATATGTTCGGTCGTTGATATGCCACTTCCAATAGTTCAGGATTCTACTACATCTGATAAAAAAATAGATCTAACTTTTTAACTCAGAATTTTAAAAGTTATGGCGACGGCCCTCTAGATAAGCCCAAGTGTTTTCTTACATGGGGCTCTTACTCTTGCTCTGACTTGAAAAGCCAAGGATAATAAAATGGAAAATTGTCTAACAAGGAATGGGGGTTTGTTAACATGATCTACGGCTTAGCATCTCATCCCCCATTCCAGGAATGAAACTTTGTCCACAAAACACGGTAGAGTATAATGCTGTGTATAAAATACTATTTAATGATAATAGGAATGAAAATAAACAAAAGCGTTTGTGTTATTAAGATAGGTGATTGTGTAGTGCAAGAGGTGTTTCTTCTTACAGCGGGCCCCCACTCTGAAACTGACTTGGAAATATGATGGTTATGAAAATATAAAAACAGTCAAACCAGAAATGAGGTTTGAGATAGATAAATGAGGATTTAGCATCTCAATCCCATTCCAGGAACACACTCGCCCTTGGCAGGAAGCTGAGTTACCATGAGATCATATATAAAATAGTATTTAATTACTAGAAATTGAATCAAAAAGATAAGGCTGATCGCCTAACCTTATGAGGGTTTGGATGTATTGGAATAACAATATCAGAATCCATACAATAAATAGATTATAAGTGCGAGTTCGGAGGTTTCCGTTGCGCTATTACTATTAAAGAAAGATTCAATGTCTATATTCATACGCAAATAATTAAACTAAGTAAATCGTTCAATAGTTATCGCATTAATTTGCTTTTAAATGATTGTTTTAGGAAATAAATCAATTTTGATAATCGTATGCTGTTACATAACTGATAAAGTTTTAAAATGTAAATTTAGAGTTTCTAAATTGAATTAGATCTATTCATACATTTGAGGATCTTCCTTACCAGATGTCATATTTTCTTCATAAATAATTAACGCAGTGTATTCATTACCACCGTTGTTACTAACCACAGTAAACTTGATGTTAATTAATTGTTTTACCTCTTCTTTTTAAAGAAATTCATTGATATTTTTTTCAACTTCTGAAAGTTGTTGATTGCTATAGAATTTTACTCTTGTCATATCCTATTCACCTTTGAATTTAATATAATTGTTATTTTCAATATTTTTGGGCAAATTTCTAAAATTTTTGATAAAATAGTTTTAATTTTCCAGTTGTTAAACGGGTGATATATGATTTAATTGACTAAATTTTCACCGGCCAAGTAGATTATGTATATGTTATTGATGAACAGGCCATCTTTTATTAGTCAAATAACTTTTCACAACCTTATCAAGGAGGTCCAGTCCTATCAGTTTTTTAAGGATTTCTCTTACCCCAACATCCATACAGTCAGCAATATCTTCTATCTTCAAATTGGTACCAGTTAGTATTACTATGCATTGATCTCGCACTCCTTGTTTTTTCAATTGCCTTAATATGTCAAACCCTGTGTAAAATGGCATTGCGATATCCAAAAGTATTAGATCATAATGCCGTTTTTGAATCTCAAATAATCCTTTTTGACCATCGTTGATCTCCTTACAATCAATTTTCTCCTTCTTACAATATTCTTTCACTAACATAGTGATGTCGATGTTGTCATCAATTGTCAGTAATTTCAACGGCTATCATATAAATGATCAAACTTATAAATATTGATCAAAATTAGAATGGATAAAGTAAATATTGAATCCATAAGTTTTGATTAATATTCAAATATAATTATTGAGCCACCACAAAATAATAATATAAGGTCAAAGTCAATACTTTGGATAATTATTTCGTAGAATCGCCAATAAATGTGGGCTAGGCTATATTTACTAATGTTGAGATTCCTGGTAGATGAAGTTGGGACGAATCTACATCTTTCGGATGTTGGTTCCATTAGTATTCTATTGTCAAAACTTTTATTCCTTCATTCAGGATAGAGGACAAGATTTCTAACTGTTTCTTGCATTCACTGGTTTATAATTTAGATGAGCAAGCATCATCTTTCAATCTTGAAGATCAGAAGTTGTAGTAATCAAAATCTAATTGCGAAAACAGATAGATTAACAATTAAAAGTGAGTGGTGCTAGAATGTTCTTTTAAATGTTGTCTTGAATCAAAAGTTTGTCCACATGTTTCACAGGAAAATGTAGCCTTTACATTTGTTGAATTTTCGTCTGAATTTCTTCCACTATCTACTTCGAAACTACTCTGTCTGCTCTGATTGACTGATGAACCTTCCTGTGTATTATGATTACCTGAATCTACCTTGGTCATTCCCCTCTTACGGTATTCTTCTTGTGCTTCTGCTGTATTTGTTCCAGTTTGATCCGCTGAAGTTATTTTCTGATCGTTTGGGTCTCTTTTTACTGCTGTGGGTTCACCCGTGTTGATTTTAGAAGGAGTCATAGGTTCTTTATCTCTATACTCTGATAAAGGATCGTCATTTCTACTAACATCTGTTCCAGGTCCGCCTTCTTCGTATATTCTATCTCCTCCAGAAGACTGCGGTATGTGTCGATCAGAAGATGAATGTATCGTATTTTTTGTCTTATTTGCAACATCTCTCGTAGTATCTACTACCTTGTCTTTGACATCTCCTAACTTATCTGAGATGGTATCTAGGACTGATTCGCCGTCGTTGTTCCTTTTTTGTTGAAACACTTTAAGTTCGGATTCAGTACTTTTCAATATTAATTGTGTACCATCATAGCCTTCAATCTTAGATTTTGGTATTGTGTAAACATTTTCGCTTACTTTATCTTTTTCTACTATAATAGATTCATCTCTTTCACCAATTATATTTCCTACAACTTGACGATCTGATAAAACTACACCTTTTTTTGATACTATTAATTCTGAAAAATCTATATTTGACACGTTTAGTTTGGCTTATATAACTATTTAAGGATAGTATTTTTTTCAGTAAATTTTAAAATATTATGATTTATTGCTACTTAATTTCAAGATGTCCACTTATTTTCTAAGTGAATAATGTTAATTAGCAAGATAGAACATTGGAAATATGTCCCTTTTATTAGATTTTCATTTTTACTTCGGTTTTAATAATTTGCTGAATCTTTATTTAATATTTAAAATACTTTAGTACAGCGTCAGCATGAGGTATTTGATGAACAATAAAATTATTGCCACGATAGTGATTATTGCAATGTTTGCCGGCTTTGCGTCTATTGTCGCTCAAATGTCCCAACAGGCCTCTGCAACTGCTACACTTTGCTTTAATAAGGGTTCAAAACAACAATGTGCAGCAGTATGTAGCGAAGGAGACTGTAAGAGAATATTCACACCGAGTCACAAAGTAAATACAAACAGTAAATGCTAAGTGCTCAATTAAATTCACACCTTTTATTGTGTTAAATGATAATTTTTTTGAATGGATTAATTGTTGTTTTATTGTCCAGATTCACATCATCATTACGATATTAGAGATCAAATTAGTTCCGGTGCATGGGGACACGGCTCAAGTTTGAATAGAATCTATCATCTGATTATGGAATAAGTTAAAAATAGGACTTAAAGTAGTAAGGTATTTGATTTCTATATCAACGAAAAAAACATGAAAACTATAGATTAATTGAATGAGGATTTACGTACATTTTTCTTAAATTAGTATGAACATCTATTTAAGTTAGGACAGGATTGAAAGACTAAAAAAGTTTTTTTCTGATTTTGGCAGTCCATTTTGATTCATATTTTTCTAGAGGGTTAGTTTCCTCATCTTTTAGATACTCTGGATAAAGATCCTCAAACTCTTTTAAGGAATCAGACCAAGTCTTTGAGATTTCATTAAATGATTGAGTAAATAGATCGAAAGAATCATCGTCCTCTTTCACATCATCAGGAAGATTCTGTATTTGTTTTAAAAAATCCTCTTTTTCCTTTTCTGTCATTTTGTCAAAATCTTTCATACATAATATCAGCTTGTTTGCCTAAAAAAAGAATAGTAGTTAACTTGTCCTTACATTTTGTCAATTCTATTTGCTCCTTGTGACTTACTTAAAAATAACTTTATCGATTAACTCTTTTCTCTATATATAGGACATGAAGATAACTCTAAGAACAGCGAAAGTTTTAGTTGTTGTTGGCTTTAACTACATGGATTCTCAGAAAATGTTGTACACAAGATCGAATACTAATTTGCAAACATGAGGAAGGTTAGATCAGTGAAGCAGTTTTTCAGCTAAATTTGAAAGCGCAAACGGCAATACCAGAATATCGTTTTCTTTAATAGCCATTGCCTTTAACTTTTCCATTGGTAAATATCTCTTTGGAGTAGTTGTTACCAATATTATTCTTTGTGGATCATGATTAATACGTTTTTCTGCTGCTATATATAATCCTAATACACCTTTCATACGAATATCTAAAACAACTGCAGCATAATTTTTGCCTGCTCTTTTAACTTGAATATATTTAAATAAATATTTGTTACCACTGCTCATTATCTGTGACTCCATACCCAACAAATCAAAGTATATCTTAAATAGAGATAGAATTTGGTCTTCTGATTCTGCAAATAATGTTCTTGTTTGTGCTCCTATTTTTGGTAAAACATATTGTTGTGTCGAAGTAAACTTTGTCGACGAATTTTGATGTACCTGACTGTTTGTTCTTATTTGTGTCTCAATTGGACATTGACTTAGAGAGTAAGTGGAGACTCTATTTGATGGCTGATGCTGAAATCGCTTCATTTTGTTTTGTGCATACATATCTAACAACTAATTTCACCCGACTACAATTACAATTGTATCATAGTTTATATAGCTCGTAACTTTTTTTGCATAAAATTTAATCTAATGAATTAGATTTCAAATGATTTTAGAATTATTTTTATTGAAATCTGAAAAATTAATATAATCAAATCCTGAGTTTAATTAAATACAAGTTTTGTTAATACATTAATAAAGTATGGGACTCGAACCCTAGTGCTCAATTTGTGGGTTTATATCAATTTAATAGTTTGAATAACCCGAATTCGTACTAAAGGAATAATTCAAAATAGTGTCTATATTTGGTGATGGTTTTATCTATCTAATGGAGTGAATGTATCTCCATTTTAATTTGCGTTTTATTCTTTAAGATTATGTTGCTATAGTCATCTACCGATTTACCATTTACCGTAGCATTTACTATCTTATCTCTTAAATCAAGTTCACCCCATATTCTTAAAAATTCTCCAAGAGTGTAATTTCTTTCTACTACTGAACCGACGGTTACTCGACCTTTATCATTTATAGTGTATATCGGAGCCATTCCTGGCATAGTAGTATTTCCTTCTTCATCCGTTGGCATTCCTGGAGCTCCAAATCTGTCAAGACTGTGGTTATTCCATAAGTGATTGTCTATACCAACTTGGCTTGGTATGATGAGTGGTTTTCCATCTATTAAGATATTCAAATTAGAATGTATATAGATTGCAAAAGGTGAT
>DATEIH010000312.1:0-2614 GCA_035279165.1 Candidatus Nitrosocosmicus sp.
AGAAACAGTATCTCGGTTCTATGATTCTTTATGAGGATTCCATTTCTCTATAAGTTTTGTTCGATCGGCTGAAGTGATTCTTCTATTAATCCCTGATATATTGCAATCATGTATGCGATATTTGTATAATCTATTGTGTATAAGTTTTCCTTTCCATCCAGCTCTTACTATTTTTTGCCATTTATGATGCTTTGTATTAACCATTATTGTTTCATCAAAGGGATAACATTCCTTTAATGCATAAGTATACGTTAGTCCGCAATCAGGAATATAACTGTATAACAATACTTTTTCAGTATCAAATTCGTCTGCTAGCCCATGACTAATTACTTTGCTATATTTATCTATTAAGTCTAAATTTGTATAAACAAATCCCATTGTAGGATCAATAGTTCTCTCTTTGACTAATGCATCTTTTGAGGTTTCTATGAACTTGTCATGTAACATGTCATCCGAATCCAAAATAGCACTATATTCTCCATTGACTATTTCTATTGCTTTGTTTAACGATCTGATTCTACCTCCATTATTGTTGTAGTAGAATGATTCATGCTTAATATCGTTTTTTTCAAAAGTCTCTAGTTTTGACTTGAATATCTCAATAGAATTATCCGTACTCCCGTCATCAACAAAAACTATTTGGATGGGCCTATAGGTTTGGTTAACTATACTATCTAGGCACTCGTGTAAATATCTTCCATAATTCCAATTACAAATAATTATGCTTACAATATCCACGTCACTTCTGCCTTGCAATTGTGTTTTGTATTTGATATCCAAATAAAATTCTATTCCGTTCTATTACTCGTTTGAAGAATTATCTACTTAATTAATTCAAATAGGCTTAAATATCCAAATATCCTTGTCCGCTTATTAGCTTTAGAATCCTTTTTAAAGATCCGATATTGTCGACGTCAATTCCCACGCACCCAGACTGTTACTATTCAATTATATTTTCTTGCTTTTATCGATAAGAAAACAATTCTCGTTATGACTATATAATGTACTTGAAATGGATGTTATAAAATTTATTATATAATTTCCATTTTGTTCTAAATTTTATAATAAATGAAATCTTATCTCTAAAAGTCAGAATATATTGTTTACAAACGTATATAAAATGATTATGCGAATTGTATGTAGTTGACAAAGAAAATAAAACTCAAAGTCATCGTCCCAGTAAGCAAAAGGAACAAAAACAGACCACGGGCCTTGTTAATGGGAGATTAGGGATTAAGCGGAACAGATGCTTTTGTTCTGAGTTTTACCTCTCATACCAACACTTATCGACTATTCTATCTCTTTATACATTATAGCTATATAGAGAAGACTTTAGATTAGAATCAGAAATTTATCAAGCAAAATATTAAGATTTCATTTCTTCAAAAACTTTGGAGTAATATTGTTCTAGTGGTGATTTTTCTGTCTAACTAAATGGGATTCCAATAGTTAATATCAATCTACCATAGTTATAAATACATTTCAAGGATTTATTTATGAATGCAAATATAATTTACTAATTTTAATGATACTTTGATTTGCTAATCTAATTTTAACTTATAAAAATATTATAGAACCCGATTACCCGTGTTACAAAGTTTAAGTAAAATTTATATCGACATCTTCAAAAATTGCTTACTTGTTGTTACCTTTATAGAATAGTGTCTAAATTAGCAATGATGATATACCATATGTAACGACAATTTATTGATTGTTTTATTGACTATGCCAGAAAAAAATGGTCATTTTATGCGATGTATCCAGATCAGTAAATCACCCCTCACATAATATATGGAGAAAAAGAATAGGATATGTCAGTTTCGGATCATAAAACCCCACAAACGTTCCATTACCAATATAAATTGAACCTGGTTGACAGAAGATTTATGGTTACCCTTTAAGCTTGTATTATTGTTTTTGTTGATTTTATGGTGATTGTATTGCACAATTCTTATATTTTGCGCCTATCTATAGTAAATTTATTGGCACAGAGGCTACAGACTATCGAGAAAGGAAATCACATAATTGCAGTCTATCCTACCAAAGAGGAAAAATTCAATGAAGCCTTTGACTTTTTAAAGGCAGGTCTCGAAAGAATTGAGGTTGTTGTTATCACAACCACAGATCTATCAAAGGATGAGATCCGCGCCAGAATGGAAAATGAATGGCAATTAAATATTCCTAATCTTGAATCCCAGGGGGATGTTATTATCCGAACCACCGAGGAGGCCTATTTTCCTGATGGAATACCTAATATCCAGCGAACAAAAGCATTGTGGGCCACATTAGTTGAAAACTGTCTTTGCAAAGGCAAGACTGGGATGCGGGTATTCGGGGACATGCGTGCATTTTTCAAAAGTGGGTTTACAAAAGAGTTACTTGAATATGAATCATCTTTGGAACAAAGATTCAATTTTCCTATCATTGGCATATGTGCATACGATTCCAAAGATATCAAAAATCATTTTACTGCAGAGCAAATAAGTCAACTACAGCATCATCATAATCCTGTTTGGATGGAAGATTACTGAATAATTATTTGATGGTGTGGATCGACAACAGAAAACTGTCAACAGAGTTGTAAAAGAATAGAATCTAAATTAATATCCTGTAG
>DATEIH010000313.1:0-3244 GCA_035279165.1 Candidatus Nitrosocosmicus sp.
CTATTTAGTACTCCATCATGATCAAGTGGGATCTCATCTTGTGCAGATGGATGCAGATTTACTATGACTATCCCTAAAGAAGGAATATTGTTGGTTATTCCCCTAGTAAAATACCAATATTCTCTATGTTTTTGGATTGCACTCATCAAGGGCGTATTATTCATCAAGCCGCCATCCCAGAATTTTCTCTGTTCAATTTTGAACTTACTAGATTCTAATTTTTTAATCTTTGTTTCATTAGAGACTATCTGATTGTCTTGAGAAATATCATGCTTTTGAACATTCAAATTCACATAATCAAAGTTAACCGGAAATGCTGCACTAGCAATAACATGATCGGAAGTGATACCTTTATCGTAACGTATAACATATTCAAATCCTGTTGTGTCATTATCCTCTTTTATATGTCTGCCATATTCAGTACGTCTGGTACCATCCTTTCGTTTATAACTATCAAAAACAGCCTGATAAGAAGTAGCAACATCGACCGATATTAATAATAGCCTCGGTTGTCCATCTTCCCATTCCGTTGCTATTGGAAACTTTGCAAATCGCTCCAAGCTTCTCTTTAAAGGTTGGATGTCAAATCTATACCATGTATTCTGGATATCAAAAAACTTGGTGTCGGATTGTGGTGTCATGGGAGTAAACACATTGGGTACGCCAAATATAGAAAATTCCTTGGACGAGTAGTACCTTCTGGCAGCTTCCCCTGATGCAACATTGCCATAAATTGAATGCCAAAAATCCCACCATTCTTTAAAAAAAGGATTTTTTTCAACCATCGATTCCTTAGAAAGATAGTGCCAAAATTCAATTAATTTTTCAGCTGAACCATCATATGAACCAGTCTCGATTACATGACTTGTTAATATAGTTGCATTAATAGCACCTATCGAGGAACCAGCTATTATGTCAAAAGTAGATTTATTGTAAATTGAATTACTGTTATCTCTTTTTTTCAACAGTTCATAGATACCTTTGTAAGCTCCTGCTTCATAAGCTCCAAGCGATCCACCACCTTGAAAGACCAAGATGCGCTCCGACTCAGGAATACTTCTTACCATAAAAATTACTCAAGTATTATGAATTTAATCTTAATGGTTAATGCTCATTTATTAATTTGAGGTATTTTGCGACTTTATCCACTTTCAAAAGGAATCATAGAAAAATAATATTTTTTCGGGGGCATTCCAGTGGCAATCAAGTACATACAATGCATTTCACCTAATGACTACAATCCTGGTATACTGGGAATTGTTCTTGATTCTATCTATTATTTTTTACAATCCATCATGAGAAATAACATGTTCCATGAATTACAAAAATACTTTTTTCAAACAATTATTAAATAAATACTTAAATAATTCGTTAATGAGAATACGTTGAATTAACATGGCAGATGCAATACAAGATTGGGAAAGTATTATACATAAAAATGTGAGATCAAAAGACTTTGAAGATGCAGGAAATGTGGATGCGGTAAATGACGATTCAGTAATAATTACCTCACAGGGAGATCGCAAGGAGTATAGTTTACCAAAAGATAAAGTCGAGGGATATAATGGCGCAGAAGTATTTTTAAATATCAGTTTGAAGGAACTACAATCATATAAAGTCTAAAACAAAACCAAATTTTTTTACGATTAGAATTTATACAAAAACAAGACAACTGCAGTTTACCTAGAAGTAAAATCAAGCGTTATTCTTCTTGAACAGATCTCTGGATTTTTCATATTTTTGAGATTATCAAATACAAAAAGTAGTAGAAATCAATAGAGTTTCCCTACTTTTGTACCGAGAAAATCTTAGAATAGCTATCTATTGTTTTATCAACATAAAAATACCAACTAACACTTTGTTCTATCATGTTTGGAAGGGGAAATAGAGACAATCCATTGTGGAAATTAGAATACATTGATACAGTGTACAAAATATACGATTGGGATAAAAATTTGACAGGCTATTTTTTTCCAAATTACGACATCGATCTAGAAAATCATAAGGATGAGTCACAAGACACTCATGAAGTTGAAGATAAAATCATAGAACAAATGAATAAAGAAAAACAATCAGTAAAAGGTGGAAATGTCATGCTCCCTATGGTTAAGCTTCAATTACTTGATAATGAGGAAGGAATTGATTTGGATTACGTGATAAACTCTTTAGAACAAAATGCTCAAAGAACAAGAAAATGGAAACAATGGATACATGACAATCATCTTGAATTCAAAATATTTGGAAGTTCAATTTATACTGCCAGGGAAGATAGAAATATGCTATCTATAGTTTTGGGACTCGGTTCCAACATAATTTTAGGTGAAAAGGAAATCGGTCTTAATTTGAGACCATTATTAGATAAATTACACCAAGATGATTTGATTTGATTAGATAAGTATATCCTTCCCTATATCGGTATCAATAGAATACTTTGATCTTAATATCTGAGATCCATTAATATTATTTGTACTATTATGTATAGTTTCTATGATAGGTAAAATTGATCTTATTTAACTACCAAGACGGGGCAATAAGAATAAGTAACAACATCAGAAGCTACACTGCCAAGTAACATTTTTTTAAGCCCCGATCTTCCTTTAGTGCCGATTACTATCAAGTCGACATCTCTCTCTTCTGCATAATTTAGAATTGAAGCTGGAGTTGAAAATGGGGTGGTAATTACCTCTGATTTGACTCTTCTACTGGTATCTATGGTAGTTTCTTTGTTTATATGATTTGTTATTTCTTCAAACCACTTTTCAGCTTCCTTCTTGTATTCATCAAAATACGATGGAGATACCATACCAAATACTCCTGATGAGTCGCCATGGTGAACTTTGGAAGGAACAATCGCTAAAAGAAATAATTCCGAATCGTATTTCATTGCAAGATCTAAAGCATAATTAACAGCATTTCTGGAATGTTCTGATCCATCTATGCCAACTAAAATTTTAGAAAACATGTTATTTTGCTAATTAGTATACTTCTTATTATAAAAAGCATTATGCGTTGGAATTGGTCCTGTAGAGCAAGATTTGATATTATTGATTTAATAAATCACAAACAAATCAACCTTGCTTTAGATAATTATCCTTTTACTCTTTCAATAGCTCATTTGTAATATTGATATCTGTCCTTTCTCTTTGTTTTAAATTTAGTTACTATCATACTGTATATTGAATATACCTTTCAATCTGTTAATTTTCTAAAAGATATTGCTAGGATTTAGTATATTTTCTGATCT
>DATEIH010000314.1:0-3347 GCA_035279165.1 Candidatus Nitrosocosmicus sp.
TTAATAATAATAATTAACAGGAAAAATTTTATATTTATGATACTGCAGTAGTAACAAATCTGTATAGTGCTAAAGTACCATTCTATTTATAGAATCAAGGGATGATTTTCTGTAACAATTGGTTTGGAACCTGGATTAGAGATAGAAAATACTATTTTACACTTGCAGATAGTAATCAGAAATGAAGAGTCTATCGTGTTATCGTAAAAGTTGTAAAAACATTCGAAAAGCCAATAATGAATTAGAAAAAATATAATAAATCCAAGGTATTAGGCCAGTTATAAATAAGCATTCTGTAAAATTATTCTAAAATTATCGGATAGAACTAAATATGCTAAAGATCTTAAAAAATTATTATATCATATATTTTAGTTATAGAAATTAATACTAAAATGTTTAGGTCAAATAATACAAAATCTGCTACAGTATTAATTGTAGTAGCCCTAGCAACAGTAATGATAATGGGCCCTCAGATATCACATGTAGGAGATGTATTTGCAAAACAAAAATACAAAGACTGGGATGATTGTAGAGACGATCACAGCAAGAACTGGTGTAAGAAATATTTCAAGAATCATGACAAAGATGACCATGACGATAATGGTGGGAATAGAGCATCACAAGCTATTGGTCAAAGCCAATCATCAAGTCAAAACAGTCAAGTAGTTTCTGGTGGTGATACTAAGAATTCTGGCAACAACTTTAGCTTCCAAAATCAAAAGAATTCAGGAAGTAATGCACTAGCACAGGACTCTGGCGACGATGACGATGATGGTGGGAATAGAGCATCACAAGGTATTGGTCAAAGCCAATCTTCAAGTCAAAACAGCCAAGTAGTTTCTGGTGGCGATACCGAAAATTCTGGCAACAACTTTAGCTTCCAAAACCAAGAAAACTCAGGCAATAACGCATTAGCCCAACAATAAATCCTTTTTTTTGTAGACAACCACATCGAAAATCAAATATCGAAATCTAGCTTATAGTTCTATGACCTATAGATATCAATCATTTTAAAATATAGTAGTTATCATTACAATATACTTGCAGATATCAGAATTATGTGAATTGATTGAAGAATCATTCCGTTCGGGAAAATATCCGCTAACACAAGATAGTGAAAAACAAAAGTCACAACTTGTTAAAGTGATAAATAGATCATCTTCAGAGGACATGAAGGGACATGATATAATCATTGAAACGAGGATAAATGATTTTTTTGTTATGAACAATTATGTATCGGAGCTTACTCATTTGCCAGGAATAATAGAATTAGATACTCTAGATTCTTTTAAGATGCTTAGTAGACGTATTGACAGAGTTAAAAGCGATTTAACTAACATTACCATAAAAAAATCATAGGCAATAATTTCACCGCAAAATAGCAAAAATTTCTATTCCTAGGTATGAAAGAATCTTTGAATTAGAGCAAGCTCTATAAGTTAATTCTTCTAATAAACGAAATCACAAAGCTTTTAATGCAATATAAATCAGTGTTCTTCCGCGGTTTTAATATAACAAGAATGATTAGAACCACTTATAGTTCACACGATAAAAAGAAACTAGTTTAAAGACTTTCTAGATAATCCAAAACAGTTTAAAAAAGAATAAAAAATTTCTAACTAATTATAGTTTTATAATTTCGGGTTGGAGTCGCAAGTAATTCTTCGATTTCACTATTCATTTTTAAGAAAATTAGTCCTTTTTGGGTGGTTTTATATTCCGATCCCTCTATATATTCAATCAAGTCATTTTCTATAAGAACAGACAGGTATTCTTTAAGTTGTGCATAGCTTAGAAAAGCTTTATACATGATTTTGGTTTTGGTAGCGCCACCATTGGCTGCTTCAAGGATCATTGCTACAATTTCGGTGCGGCTTCTATATTTCATATTAACATATAATACATCACTAGTATATAACCGTCTACAAATTAGAGCCAATCTCGACTTGAGACCTTATGAGCGTTAATGGCTATTATAAAAAAATATAGAGGAAAGGGTAACCGGGTTTAAAAGATCTAACCAACTCGTCATAATATCTACATGTTGATGAAGCTTTCAAAACATAGAAATTTTGACACATAATTTCATCCCTTCCATGAAATGAACAATATCTGTATAAATATCAAGGTTGATATTTTACCATAATTACATAAGATGACACTGTCAACCTATCCACACTCTATATGTCAGTTATATTTGGAAGTTTACTATTCAAATAGTCTAAGATATACAAAATATAGTATGGGTCCTAATGGTGGAGTGAAAACATAGTTGAGATATCTAAACGAATCCGAAAAAAAAGGCAATGAGGGGGAAGAATGTATAATAAGACCTCAAGTAAAGATAGTCAACTGTCCCATCAAAACAAGTCTAGGGGTCTTAGGAAAGAAATGGACCATGTTAATAATAAGAGACATTGGTTTTCTAAAGATCAAAAGATTTAATAGAATTTTAGAATCAATTCCAGGACTAACACCAAGAGTATTATCTATGCGGCTAAAGGAATTAGAAAGGGAAGGTATCATAAAATGCACAGAAGTCAGAAATGATCAAGTAATAGTATTATGGAGTTTGACAGAAAAGGGGGAAGACATTTTGCCTATTTTACTTTTGTTAACGGCCTTTGGCTCCAAATGGTATTCTGAGTTTGTTTTTGAGGACAAAAAGCCTAGGAGGCTAGACGAGGTCTTTTCCCAACCCGAAACAAGACAAAGGATACTTGAATATAACAAAAGGTTCAGATTAAATTCTAATGAAAGAAACTCACAATAGAACTAGTATCATATAGCAATCAAAATCACAAAGTAATTGATATAAACTAATATAGTAACATAATACCATCATTAAATTCTAATAAAAACAACTAGTAACTAGTATCCAAACTATGATATAATTAATTTCAGTTATACTTTATGATTATAATGAGTAACATAACAAAAAACTATAAGGTTGGAATATTCGCAATGTTCATTGCAGCAGCCCTAATAGGTTCAGTTGTAGCATTTGGCGATAACATGGCATATGCAGGTGGAAAACACAAAAAATCTAACGATGCAGAACAAGAAATCGAACAAGGACAAGAAAGTGCACAAAATGCACAATGTGTATCTGGTGACTTTACATTATTATGTGGAAATAACGTGAACTTGCAATTACAAGAGCAATTAGGCAATTTGGCATTAGGCCAACAATAATCTTTTTTTTAAAACACTTTCTATTTCAGATATCTTATAAATAACTATTCATCCTTATAAGAGCTATTGAATAACTACATTCTTTTAATATTTATTCAAATAACAAAAAAGAATGGACCATAATTTTGCAAAAATTACTTTAACTTAATAAT
>DATEIH010000315.1:0-3353 GCA_035279165.1 Candidatus Nitrosocosmicus sp.
AAGATCAAAGAATTAAAAGAAGGAGTTAAATCCTTTGAAACAAGACTTATCACAGAGTCTAATGATTCTATGATAGAATCTGAGTTTGAGCGAGTGGTACATAATTCTTCCGAAATTGATGTTTGTACATCTATTGACGGCCTAAGGATTAACAAGAATTATCTTGTAGATTCCATAACAAATGCATTAACAAATGAGAGGATAAACACTCATAAACACATAAGAATTCTTGTTGATATTACCAGGGGGAATCTAGAAATAGTTAAAGAATTACTAGATTTAGGAATACAGGTTAGGCATATCAAAGATATGTCCTCTATTGATTACACTGTCACTAAATCTGACCTCATTATAGCCGTTAAGAGAACAGAGAAAAACGATCCTAACAACAGTATTTTGTACAGTAATGATCCTTCATATCTAGATCATTTTGCAAATGTATTTGAAGAGTTGTGGAAGAGTAGCAAGGAACCAGAAAGGGTTATAAAATCATTGGAAGAAGAAACTGAATTATCGTTTATAGAGACTATTGATGATCCTGAGGAGTCGGTGAAATTAATTCGTGCTCTGATATCGTCCGCTAAATATGAAATTCTGGCAATACTTCCTAATTATAATTCGTTTTTAAGACAAGTCGAATCGGGAATGATGGAGTATATAAAGAGTATCTCTCTATCAAAAAAGAATCTAAATATCCGAATTCTGCTCGTAGAGGAAACCGATAATGAAATACAGCACAAGATTTTGACAATATTTAACAAATTTAATGGTATTATTTCCGACAGTTCTGACTCTAATGAGCTGCCGCTGGAATTTAGATTTAAAGGTATAGAGAATTTCAAGTTGAAAATTCTAAATAGCAAGTTGTTTACTGAGATAGGATTCTTAATTGTTGATAAGAATAAATCATTGATAATCGAATCAAAAAACATATCATCGATTGATATGACCGAGTCTATTGGGCTTTCATCCTATTCAAATAGTAACAGGATTTCTAAATCATATGCGTCCATATTTGAAGCTCTGTGGAATCAAGCTGAACTATACGATAAATTAAAAGTACAAGACCGACTACAAAAGGAATTTATTAATATTGCTGCACATGAACTTAGAAATCCGGTGCAATCATTATTAGGATATTCAGATATCTTGATGAATACCACAGGAAATATCGAAAGCTATAGGAACTTTATGGTTACTATAAATCAGAGCACAAAGAGGCTTGCTCGGTTAATTAATAAAGTATTAAATGTTACCCAATTAGAAAATGAATTGTTATTATTAAATAAAGAAAAATTTAGTTTAGAGAAACTGGTACTAGAGATTGTAAGAGAATACAAGAATAACATACATCTCTTAAATAAGAACCAGTTAGAAATCAAGTACGAGCCCAGACTTATCGATTACCATAATACTAATTCTGAAAGCAGAAGAAATTTCGGATACGTGTTTGCGGATAGAACACGAATTATTCAGGTTATTATGAACATTTTAGAAAATGCAGTTGAATTTACAGATAGGGGAGCAATCACTCTGAGGTTAGATGAGAACAGAACAACCCGTGAGATTTTATTAACCATTAGTGATTCAGGACGCGGGATAGATCCAGAAATTTTACCTAATTTATTCACCAAGTTCGTATCAAAATCACGCAAAGGAACCGGATTGGGTTTGTACATTTCTAGGAAAATAATTGAGACTCATGGAGGAAAGATATCGGCTGAAAATTGTTACAATGAAAATAACGGGATTGAAGGCTCAAAGTTTACATTGACTTTACCCTCAATAGCCAACTAGGAACTTCATATTTACATTATTATCAAGAAATTATTTTTAGATAACAAGCAAAAAATTCTGTCCCTTTTGAACTATACTGAACCCAGGTTGAAAATTTCTTCAAGAAGTAAATGAATTAGCACAAATGGTAGGATTTGTTATTTTTTTACCCTGATTGTACAAATAAATCTACCATAATAATATAGTGTAGACCAAACTTTGTTTTGAATAGAAAAACAATACCTTAAATAATATGAAATTTATTCGATAATTGGCTAGGTTAGATCATTCCGTAATACGATCCGATATCTTGCTTCTCCTGCGTTAAGGTGTTCCAGGGCATCATTAACTTTAGATAATGGGTATTCCTCAACAAGTGGTTCAATCTTATGTCGTGCACAAAATTCAAGCATATTCAAGATAACAGCGGGACCTCCGGTCGGGGAAGCTCCTATTGATCTTTCATGAGAAATCAATGGAGACATCGTGGCCTTTATCTGGGGGACGGCTCCAACTATATGCAATTTTCCTCCGGGGGCAAGGGTATTGATATAAGCATCCCAATCTAGATCAACATTTGCAGTTACAAGAGTCATCTTAAATTTATTTGCTAATGCGTTCAAATTATCAGGATTATTTGAATTTATAAAATGATGTGCCCCAAATTTCCTAGCTTCCTTCTCTTTTTTAGGATTGGTAGAGAAAGCCGTAACTTCACATCCCCATGCATTGAGAAAAAGAAGTGCCATATGACCAAGCCCCCCTATTCCTACTACTGCGACATGATCTGTAGCTTTGATCCCATTTTGAACGATGGGATTAAATACTGTGATACCGCCACAAAACAGCGGACCTGCTGTTTTAATATCTAGGTTAAGTGGGAGTGGAAAAGCCCATAAGGCTTGACAGCGGATCTTGTTTCCGAATCCGCCATGTCTACCCACAATTACATCTTCTCCAGTTAAACATCGATTATGATATCCACTCAAACATTGATCACACGTCTGACATGAACGAGATCTCCATCCAACTCCAACTCTTTGACCTATTTTTAGATGTGTTACCATTTTTCCTACAGCTGAAATTTTTCCAACTATTTCATGTCCTGGGACAAATGGATACTCTGTGATGCCCCATTCATTCTTGAGCATGTGTACATCGCTATAACAGATCCCGCAATACTCAACATCTATATCGACTTCATCAGGTTTGAGCGATCCTAACTCATATTCAAAGGGTTTTAATTTTGATCCTGATTTATTTGCAGCAAAAGCTTGGACTTTCATGATACTAGTCCGTATGTATTCCATAAATAAATAATCATTTGTGTGTCTAAAACCGAGCTTGTATCATTAAGAAAATAAAATTCTAGAAATTGCATGTTATTGGTAAATGCAAGTCTAAATCGGCATTGTTAACTTAAGCATGAATAGCCGCTTGGTTATAATAATTGACAAATAGATTCAGTTAGTTTTGTATGTGCTTTAGTTTACAATTCTTTATAGTGCATGGTGAATAATTATCAAAACTTTAAGTTCAATCATTGATATAGTGCACAGTCCCTCTATCAGACTTTT
>DATEIH010000316.1:0-11770 GCA_035279165.1 Candidatus Nitrosocosmicus sp.
CATTCACAATATCATGTTCATTCCTTCTAATAATTGATAGAATGATTAACCCGAGGATACTTCTTAACAAGATCTTATATTAGATTCTAAAGCCAAGTTATTTAAAATAAGATTATTTTGTATAATTCAATGTATTTAGTAATATATGTCCAAAGTGAAACTCCGAGAATGATTTTGCATCAAGTTGTTGTTGAACTTTCGCTTTCCGGCTTAATAGAGAATTGGTTATACGTGGAGATGATCTTCATATGTATCACCTGAAAGGGACTATATTCCATAATTTGATTTATGACCTTTGATAGATACCTTCTTGCTAATAGCTTTCTGATTAATTCTTAAGTCAATTTCATGTTAACAAAATACATTTCTGATTTTTTCTAGGAAATTGGTTTTATCTGGAAATTGAGATCAATTTTATTAAATTATTCCATTTGATGACTTTCATTTGTTGGGGATAAAAATTTACTTGTATAGTTTCAATTCACCATAGATACTATAACCATTATATTCATAAATTTTAGACATTTAGTATGTATAATTACATAATCTAGCGAAACTCAGAGAATTTTGGATTATTTTAAAAAAACCTATTAATATGCCACCGCAGGTCTTTAATTATTAATGAAACAATCTCGTTATTCAAAGTTGTTTATGATACCTGTAGTAGCAGGCGCTGCATTGTTGGTTTTTACGCTGTTGACTCCTCAAGCTTTTGCACAGGAAAACACGACTGGAGATGCCGGTTTAAATAAATCATTGGTAGCTATCGCTGCTGCAATAGCTATAGCAGGAGGATTGATAGGAACTGGAAATGCACAACAAGGAATCGGAGCTGCCGGTATGGGAATAATTGCAGAAAAACCAGAAAAATTTGGTCAGGTACTATTCTTCTTCGTAATCCCTGAAACTTTATGGATCATTGGTTTCGTTCTTGGTATCATCCTGTTATTGGGAATACTATAGGCTTAGAAAAATCAAATGTCTGCCCTTAATACATTTGAAGAAGAAATACAGGATAGAAAAAAGAAAGAATTAGCTATCCTTAATTCTTCATTGGATGAAAAGAAAAACAGAGTATCCGAGATCAAAAATGAGAAATTAATGGAAATAAAAGAAAAATATGACACAGAAGCAGATAACAAATCTCAAAGAGAATTTGCGAGAATCACTGAGAGTGCACGATTAGAAGCAAAAAAAATTCTATTTGATGCAATTAATTTGAATATGAGTGCGGCGCTGGAATCTATAAAGGAGGAATTAACAAATAACACTAAAAAAGCTGATTACAAAAAAATGCTAGAAAAAATGGTGCTTTACGCAAAAAGATATCTCGGTGATGACATAATAGTTAAATGTAGAGAGTCTGACGTTCAGTACTTGAAGGATATGAGGGTTATAATAGGATCTAACATTTCTACAATGGGAGGAATAATAGCCGTAGACAAGTCACAAAGTAGAGAAATAGATCTTACATTTGAAGAGCTGTTGGAGAATCATGAAGACGAAATTAAGAACTTTCTATATGAAAAAATGATTGAATAAAATGACTACATCACCTTACTCTTCCTCTTTTGGAAAGTTGCAGGCAGTTTCAATCAATTTTCTTTCATCTGATTTTATTCAGAGTCTCGTCAAGGCAGAGGATGTTGCAGAGGTTGCAAGGATGCTGGAATCAACATGGTATGGGCCTGAAATAGACAGGGCCGCCGCTCTTTACTCCCCACCCGAACTACTAGAAGTCGCAATTAATAGACATTTGGTGGAAGTAAACAAAATTGCTCTTGAAGCTACGCCTTTCAGTGGAAAGCAAGCTATCCGAGCTTATTTCTCAAAGTGGGATATACATAACATTGAACTCATTTTGTCATCCAAAGTCATTGGTCGCACAATTACAGAAACAGAACCATTCTTAGTATCCAGCCGTAATTTTCCTGCCGGAATCACTGCAGGCAATATTCCTCATGATGAGATGAAGATCATTTTATCTCAACCAACCGTAGAAGGTGTTGTTAATCAGTTAGTAAAGTACAAGTACGGCACGATATTAATTCAAAATTTAGATACCTATCAGAAGACATCTGATATAAGCCCTATGATGACTGAACTTCTGTCATTTTATTACACAAACTTGCTGGAAAGCATTAAATTTTTCCAAGGTGACGAGGGAATGACAAGAGATCTTTTCCGTACGCAAATAGATAAGAAAAATATATTGACTCTTTTAAAAGGAAAAGATTCGAAGCTGGATAGAGATCTTGTCAAGAAACATCTTATCGAACAAGGCAAAATTCCAATTGAAAAATTACTGGAAATTTTTTCATCAAATAGCGTTGAAGATTTTGTAAACAGAATTAATGAACACCTCAAATTCGATGATCTTTTGGATTATTATTCGAAATCACACAATCTTATTGATTTTGAAGTTGCCATGGATAAATACATAAACAAACATTATGTAAGAAAATTAAAGAATATTGCATTGTCTCTTGGAACGATATTTCACTTTATCATCACTGCCGAATTTGAATGGGACAACATAAAAAGGATTGCATACGGTAAGCGATATAAATTAACACCAGAACGCATTAATTCTTTATTGGTTTTGGAGTAAAATGGAAAATGTCAAGTAACAAAAGAGAAAATATCAAATCTATCGCAGTAATAGGCGAGAGAGAAATAGTAATGGGTTATAGACTGTTGGGTGTTGAAGATACGTTCACAGTTAATGATAAAAATGAGGCAGTAAAAAAAATGGAGAGTCTTTTTGCATCTCACAAATATAATCTGATAATAGCAAGCCAATTCGTGCAGGATTCATTATCTCAGTTGATGAGATCTAAAATTGAATCATCGATTGATCCACTTGTTATTTTTATGCCTGCATTACAGGGTACTATTCATGAGGAATCAATTGCGGCTCTAGCCAAACGAGTACTTGGGATAAGTATTAAAACGGGAAAATAAAAGGGAAAGTAGGGAAATATGTCAAATTCAATTGTGTCACGTATTTCAGGCTCAGTAGTAGTGGCTACTGATGTAGAAGATGCAGAGATGTATCATGTTGTACGCATTGGAGATTTAGGCTTATTGGGAGAGATCATTCGTTTGGAAGGAAATAAGGCTACTATCCAGGTTTATGAAGATACTGCAGGAATCAGACCAGGTGAAAAAGTAATTAATACTAAAAGAGCTTTGTCCATGCAATTAGGACCAGGACTACTAAAGTCTATTTATGACGGAATTCAACGTCCTTTGGATGTTTTAAGGGAAAAGAGCGGAGACTTCATAGGGAGAGGTGTCACAATTCCTGCCCTAGATCAACACATTAAATGGGAATTTCTTCCAAAGAAAAATAAAAATGATGAAGTTCGAGAAGGTGAAATATTAGGAGAAGTCCAGGAAACACCTTTAATTAACCATAAGATAATGGTACCCTTTGGTATTAACGGCAAAATATCTGAAATAAGTGAGGGAAAATATACCGTAAATGAGAACGTAGCGGAAATAAAAACAACTAATGGAAAATCAGTTGTGGGGTTGTCTAGCTGGTGGATGGTTAGAACACCAAGACCGGTTTTTAGAAAGCTCCCACCCGAATCACCGTTACTTACTGGACAACGGGTACTGGATACTTTCTTCCCTGTTGCCAAGGGTGGGACTGCCGCAATACCCGGTCCATTCGGCAGCGGAAAAACAGTCACTCAGCAGCAACTAGCCAAATGGGCTGACAGTAGCGTTATAGTATACATTGGTTGCGGAGAAAGAGGAAATGAAATGACCGAAATTCTAACAACTTTCCCAGAACTCGAAGATCCAAAATCAAAGAGACCTCTAATGGAAAGAACAATTTTGGTTGCCAATACTTCGAACATGCCAGTGGCGGCACGAGAAGCTAGCATCTACACAGGTATAACCATGGGAGAATATTACCGAGATATGGGATATGATGTCGCTTTGATGGCAGACAGTACATCCAGATGGGCTGAAGCATTAAGAGAAATTTCTGGTCGACTTGAGGAAATGCCCGGTGAGGAAGGGTATCCAGCTTATTTAGGTAGGCGTCTGGCTGAATTTTATGAGAGAGGGGGAAAAGCTATTGTAATTTCCCCCGAAAAAAGAGTAGGATCATTGACCTTAGTAGGTGCAGTTTCACCACCTGGTGGAGATTTTTCTGAACCTGTTTCCCAAAATACTTTAAGGGTTACGCGTGTGTTTTGGGGACTGGACGCTAATTTGGCTTCACGAAGACACTTTCCATCGATAAATTGGTTAACAAGTTACTCTTTGTACGCAGACGATATGGATGAATGGTATAAACATAATATTTCACCACAATGGACTGCATTGCGGAAAGAGGCATTAGGTATTCTGCAGCGTGAATCAGAGTTACAGGAAATTGTACAGTTAATAGGGTATGATGCTCTCCCTGAACCTGAAAAAGGTATTTTAGATACAGCTCGCTCCATCAGAGAAGATTATTTACAACAAAGCGCGTATGATGAGGTCGACACATATACATCTATAAAGAAACAGTTTTTGATGTTGTCAACCATATTGGAGTTTGGCCGATTGGAGGCAGATGCAATAAAGAAGGGAATAACATCGATGAAAATTAGTTCTATAGGCACACGAAAAGACTTGTCTATGATTAAATGGACTAAGGAAGACGGAGTTGAACAAAAAGTTGAGGATATCAAGATAAATATGAAGAACCAGTTTCAAGAATTATTGACGGAGGCTTCTCGTTAAAATGTCTAAAATAGCATATAAGGATCTCTCCAAGATAGCTGGTCCTTTAATCTTCATTGAAGGAGTTAAGGATGCTGCTTACGGTGAAATGGTCGAGATAAAATTAGTCAACGGAGAGAGACGATTGGGACAAGTTTTAGATACTAGGGACGGACTCGCAGTTGTTCAAGTATTTGGCCAAACTTATGGACTTGGAACTGATAACACATCTACTAGATTTACAGGTGAAACTGCTATGCTATCTGTTTCTGATGAAATGTTAGGAAGAACATTTGATGGGTTAGGAAACCCTAGAGATAATGGTCCAAAAATTATTTCAAAAGAAAGGTATGATCTAGTAGGATCAGGTATCAATCCTTATTCTAGAGAGGAACCATCTGAATTCATCCAAACCGGAATGTCTAATATTGATGGAATGAATACCCTAGTTAGAGGCCAAAAACTTCCAATTTTCTCAGGTGCCGGCCTACCACACAATCTTTTGGCATCTCAAATTGCTAGACAAGCCAAGGTACTTGGTTCTTCAGAATCTTTTTCCGTTGTATTTGGTGCTATCGGAATAACAAGTGAGGAATCTAATTTCTTTGTTAAACAGTTTGAGGAAAGTGGCGCTTTGGGCAGAAGTGTATTGTTCCTTAATTTGTCCTCCGATCCCTCCATGGAACGTATCCTCACACCACGATTAGCTTTGACTACTGCTGAATTTCTCGCTTACGAAAGGGAAATGCATGTTCTTGTAATCTTGACTGATATGACCAACTATTGTGAAGCTTTAAGGGAAATATCTGCAGCCCGGGAAGAGGTTCCAGGTAGAAGAGGATATCCAGGATATATGTATACCGACCTTTCTTCCATATATGAAAGGGCCGGAAAAATTAAAGGAAGGAAAGGTTCAGTGACTCAAATTCCAATTTTGGCTATGCCTGCCGATGATATCACTCATCCGATCCCTGACCTCACAGGATACATCACTGAGGGTCAGATAGTCATGAGCAGAGAGTTGCATAGATTAAATATACAACCTCCAGTCGATGTCCTTACCAGTTTATCTAGGCTAATGAATCAAGGAATTGGAAGCGGAAGGACCAGAGAGGATCACAGAAATTTGGCTGACCAGCTCTATGCAGCTTATGCACAAGGTAAGGATGCTCGAGCCCTATCTGCAATTGTAGGGGAAGAGGCATTGAGTGATATTGATCGAAAGTTCTTGGCAATAGCAAATAATTTTGAGAGAAGGTTTGTTAATCAAGGCATCGATGAGAACAGATCTATTGAACAAACCCTTTCTATCGGTTGGGAACTCTTGTCTGATCTTCCAGAATCTGAAATGAAGCGTATCAAGCCAGAGTTTATCGCCAAATATAGGAAAAAATCTATAATTCAGGAAGATGAAGAAAAGGAGGAGCAATAGAAAAAGATGCCCTCTACTTCTGATATTAGGCCCACGAGATTAGAGTACATACGCACAAAAAGGAGGATTCTAATAGCAAGAAAGGGGCTTAAATTATTAAAATTAAAACGTCAAGCACTTATATTGGAATTTTTCAATACAAGCAAAACTGCCGCGGCATTGCGAGAAAATTTACAGACTGAGCTCATTAAGGGTTATGAGTCAATCAGGATGGCAGAAATTTTGGCTGGATCCATGAGATTAGAAAATGAATCAATGAAGTTACCTATGATGGGTAAGCTTAATGTAAAATCCAAAAG
Organism: Candidatus Nitrosocosmicus sp.; assembly: GCA_035279165.1. GTDB lineage: Archaea > Thermoproteota > Nitrososphaeria > Nitrososphaerales > Nitrososphaeraceae > Nitrosocosmicus. The sequence continues at coordinate 6,460 of DATEIH010000316.1, forward strand.
CATAATGGGTGTTCATATTCCTAGACTTGAAGGTGGACAAAATAAGGTATATGAGGAATATTTGTTGGAATTACCTGCTTCCATTAACGAGGCAATCAGTTCCTTTAATAGAATCCATAAAATAGTCTTAGATGTTGCAGAAAAAGAAACTGCATTAAGGAAACTTCTATATGAAATTGAGCGCACAAAACGGAAATCAAATGCTATAGAGAACGTTTTTATTCCAAGATTGCTAGCTGCTGTGAAATTTATTACATTCAGACTAGATGAAATCGAGCGTGACACATTTATAATGTTAAAAACAGTAAAAAGAAAGATGGGTGAAAGAGAGATGCAAGAATTAAGAGAGGTTGAACCAGAGTTAAATGTATAAAGATATGAATGGGAATGATTTTAGAGGGTTTTCAAATGATAAGCAAAGAAAATTTTACCGAATTACTAGGGCAATAAAAATTGGAAATGTTGTTGCAACTGTTGTTTTATTGATTTTTATTATACGATATTTAATTGGAGTAAACTAGAACATGTCTAATATTCAAGATCAGGAACAATATATTAAGTCTTTAGAACAAATCAAGCAGATAGAGGATAAGGTCCAAAAGGAAATTGATGCGCGCAAAGAAGAAGTACAAAATCAGATCAAAACCATTGAAGTAGATTTGGAGGAAACAATCACAAACGCTGAAAATGAAGGGAGGTTATTAGTTGAATCTAGTATAGAGAAAGCCCGGACCAAAGCTACCGAGGAAGCTCAAAAGACCATATCAGATGCAGAAACAAAGGCAAAGAGAATCACTTTTAAGTTCGATCAAACGATGATGAAAGATATTATGGAAATTTTCCTTTCAGGAATTAAATAAGATGGAGCCTCTGTCTTGACATTATTAAGACCTGAAGCAATGTCTAAGATAGCTGTCTTAGGTTTGAAAAAATATAGACAGCAGGTTGTATCAATTTTGCAGGAAATGAGTGTAATTCAAATTGAACAAATTTCCAAAGAAATATCGTCTTATTTGAGACCTGAGAAGGAAAGTGAATCTCATAGACATATCGGTGATCAATTAATTCGAATAAGAGGGTTGCTCAGTACACTTCCTCCCACTACGCCGGGAGAAAAAATCAAATTTTCATCTACAGACGAAATGGAAAATGCGTTACTACGTCTTAATATTGATAATAATGTAGCCGGACTTGAACGAGAGAAAGAAAATATTCTCACTGAAATAAGAAACGCACAAAATAATATAAAGTTAGTAGGAGAATTTTCATTTTTTCCAGCCGATTTAGATGTCTTACATCTTAAATCTGCCCGTTCGTTCTTCGGACGGATTGCTACTGAAAAATATTCTGAATTTAAGAAAAAACTTGAATCCAATAATCAAGATATTATACTGTATTCAAAAGAAGGTGAAAAAATTACTGAATTTGTTTTAGTTGTTTTACCCCATTATCCCTCAAATGCATTGGCTTCAATTATTAATCTCTATAACGTTCACATGGAAGCTGTTCCACCATTAAAAGGTAAACCCAATGAAGTAATAGAAAAGCTAAAGCAAGATCTTGATGCACTTGAAAAGAAATTAGGAGATATAGACAATCAATTATTAGCAATTTCTAAGACAAATTACTCTTTGCTAAAAGGATTAGAGGAACAACTGGATATTGAACATAAGAAACTAGAAGTGATCGATAATATTGGGGTTACCCATGACACTTTTACTTTAGAAGGTTGGATTCCCACTTCTTTGATTGACGAGACGAAGGCTACGATAGAGAAGCACACCAAAGGAACAATCATGTTTGTGTTAAAAACAAATGAAGTTCCCCCTACACTGCAGAAAAACCCAAAGCGCACAAGGGTGTACGAATCCTTTATAAGATTTTACTCCCTGCCATCGGGCAATGAATTTGATCCTACACTTGTATTTGCACTTGTCTTTCCAGTATTTTACGGGATGATGTTTGCTGATGTAGGCTACGCACTTGTGATTCTATTCGTTTCACGATGGGTAATCTGGCGAATTGAGGGAGGACACAAAGGCTTTACTATTATGCCTAAACCTATTCGGAAATTCGGTTTGACAATACTGAAACCTGTTCAAATGGTCAAAATTGCGAAGGCGATTACTCCAGGGTGCATAGTAGCAATTGTGCTAGGCTTCTGCTTTAACCTATATTTCGGTTTCCATTTGAATCAGTATTTATTTGATTTTCTGAATAGTATTGGCGGTTTTCACTTGCCAGAAGATGGTACCATATTTGATCCTATATCAACATGGGGACTACGTAAATTATTGCTTTTAAGCGGATACATAGGATTGGGCATGGTCTCTTTTGGATTCATTCTTGGTATCATAAATAACATTAATCACGGAAATAAGAGACATGCAATTGGAAAAGTTGGTTGGCTGATGTTTGGTTGGGGGGTTGCATTAATTGGTTTAGCGTTAATAGGCCATGAAAATATCAATCCTACTGCCAGTGTAACAGGAGCGTTGTATTTTGTACTGATATTTGGCGGAATTGGGTTAATGTTTTATGGTGAGGGAACTAGAGCCATGATGGAATTACCATCAATAATAAGCCACATATTGTCTTTTACGAGGCTTATAGGCATAATGATGGCTTCGATCATCTTGGCTGACGTTATTGATCATATATTCATCAGGGTCTCCGATAATGGAATAATGTGGTTGATCATAGGAATCGTAATCCTGGTAGTCGGACATTTGTTCAATATCATATTAGGTGTGTTTGAACCAGGCATTCAGGGTGCTAGGTTGCTATATGTGGAATTTTTCTCAAAATTCTATCACGGAAATGGGAAGCCGTTCAAACCATTTGGATTTAGACGTAGATATACCCATAATCAATATTCCACCCAAATACAGAAATAATTTTTTTTACATCCATACCTGATTGTTTTTATAGATAACTATTAATTAGTTTGAAAACCAAAATTTTGTTATGGAAGGAATTCAAAAAATGAAATGTTCTACATGTGGAACTATGTTTATGTCAGAAACTGAACAATCTAAATGCCCTACTTGTGCAGAACAACAGCAACAAAATAACAGCGGTGGTGGCCATGCAGGATGTGGATGTGGTCATAGCCATTAAATAATTTTTTTAAATACATTTAAAAGACAAGCAAATTAGTTTAGGTTTAACAATTGTATAACCCTGTTTAAACGTGAATATCTACCAATAAATTTTAACTTCCAATATTGTTTACCACGTCGTTTGAAACGTTTTTAAGAATTTTATTCAACTCAACATGGGCAGTGTCAGTTATATTTCTCACTACTGGAATTTCTGTTACTTTGTCTGCCCCCTTCATCATAGCAGAAAAAAAATTTGTCCAACCCATCCCCAAAATTACAAGCGCTATTATTACTACCAGAATTAGAGTTACAAGAATCCCCAATTATAATATAATTAGGTAAATCAGAATTATAAGGTTTTACATGAAGCAAAAGTTTTCTTCAATCAGCATCTAAATATCCATTTTCCAAGGTCTGCCTATACAGAGATAGTATATTCTATCCGAGATTTGCAAATTGCAAAAGTTATATTTTTATCTGCTATAAGGATGATTGTGTTGAGTCATCAAGTCTTAGACCTCTTAAAAGGAAGAAATTTTGCATCTCTTGCCACTATGATGCCTAATGGTTATCCCCAAGTCACGCCGATTTGGATCGATTTTGATGAAAATCATGATTTATTGGTAAACACAGCCTTGGGAAGGTCAAAGGAAAAGAATACAATTACTAACGATAAGGTAGGTTTATCGATATTTAGCATGGCAAACCCATACGAAACTGTATCAATTATAGGCAACGTGATCGATAAAACTACCGAAGGGGCGGACCATCATTTCAACAAACTGTCAAAGAAATATTTGAACTTAGATAAATATCCGATAAATAAACCAGAGGAAAAAAGAGTAATATTAAAAATTAGACCAAAAAAAATTATTTACGTTTCAATACCCTTGACTACCTATGTATGATTTGATTCCTTAAACTATTCCTGAAGTCATTATAGATGCCATGAGACAACCTAGGACACCGGAAATCTCGCACCCTACAATAGTCCCGGTGAGAACATCATTAACCCATTCCTTCTGTTCATTAATGTCATAAGGAAGATCCGGATAATCTTGAATTCTGTGTATAATACTATCTGAATTTACCAATAAATCGACGCTCTTTGAAGTTAAGTTCACGATGGAAATGGCAATAGGGCTTGAATCTTTTATCGTGGCTAATTCTTTGATTTTATCATGAAGTGTTTTCCCTAGGGTTGTAGTCGAATTGGTCTGATTAATATTGTTGAATATGTCGGTAATTAGAGTTAGCTCTGAGGGTTTGATATTGTTTTTTAGCAATAGACTCTGCAAGTAAATAATTGCTGTCTTTGTATGATTCATACTTATATCTGCGGACTTGATTATTGATATTTGTCTTAGGGATTTTTCAAATATCTTATCTACACTGGAGGCCAAATCTTTGTTATCAATGATAAAATTACTGGTCTTATATGTAATACAGTTTGGTGGACAATCGCTACACTGTTTGGTTGTATACTCTATCAGACAGTTAACGTATCCTGGAAGTATAGTTGAATTTGCCGGAAAAGGCTTTGATACATTACCTACGGATTGGCTAGTTTGAGCGACAGACAATGTCATTAGAATTGAAGCAAATAGTGTAAATCCGAGTAAATGTATCGTTCCATTGTTCATATGAATAGTTGCTGTTAATTATTAGATAAATTTGTTTTTTTATCAAAACATACATGCGGTTCCTTAATTAGCTATTAAAAGCATCATTCTCTTTTCATCTCTAAATCTATATTTATTTAACGTGAGATACCAATTATAATTTGGATAAGTTTGTTACTCCACTCGACTGTTTCTTATCCAATTAATCGGAATAAAAGCCCTTACAAAGAATATTCAGATTGGATTTTAGCTTTCAACTCAATTAGACTCTACAATCCCATCATCAAAAGAAAAATAATTGTTCCAATTGTCATTGTTCGGAAATGGCACTACTCTTGCTCTAACGGTTTGGATTTTTTCATTTAACAAGTGTAGTAGTTACTTTTTTAGAATCCAGAATATCATTAGTAAAAAGGAATATGTCAAGAATATTCCTTAAATTGGAACCCTCAAAGGAATAATTTTTTCAAAATATAGCAAATTTGAATTGTTAAACGAAACCCATATTCTATAAATTCTAAATCCTATATTAAATCAATCAAGCTTCTATTTGATCAATCAATAATATTCATTGCTTATAATATA